>JBOGGH010000622.1:0-2121 GCA_050743905.1 Acidimicrobiales bacterium | reverse complement strand
TACCTCCAGCAGCTGACGATGGAGTCCAACGGCAAGCACGTGACCCTCGCGGGAACCGCCGTCGACTACCAGACCGGGCCCATCTACTGGGGAGAGCCCGGGACCAACGGCCAGCACAGCTTCTACCAGCTGCTCCACCAGGGAACCAAGCTCGTGCCGCTCGACCTCATCTGCTTCGCCAAGAGCCTCAATCCCCTCGGTGACCACCACGACCTGCTTTCGGCCAATGTCTTCGCCCAGGCGCAAGCCCTGGCCTTCGGACGCAGCGCCGGGGAAGTCGCGGCTGAAGGAGGCCCCGCCGGCCAGGTTCCCCATCGGGTGATGGAAGGCAACCGGCCCACCAGCGTGATCCTGGCCGAGCAGCTGAACCCTCGGACGCTCGGGACCTTGGTGGCGCTCTACGAGCACGCCACCTTCACCCAGGGGGTCATCTGGGACATCGACAGCTTCGACCAGTGGGGCGTCGAGCTGGGCAAGGTCCTCGCTCGCCAGATCACCCCCGAGCTCACCAGCGCCACCGAGCCGGCGCTCGACCACGACTCGTCCACTAATGCTCTCATTCGCCGCTACCGCGCCTTGAAGACGAGTTGAGAGCTCCAGACGAGCCATCCCCGAAAGGAGCCGACTCCATGCCAACCGACAAGCCAATGACCCTCGGCATGATCGGTCTCGGTCGCATGGGCGCCAACCTGGTGCGCCGCCTGACCGGAGACGGACACCGCTGCGTCGTCTACGACATGAGCGCCGATGCGGTAAAAGCCCTCGAAGGTGAACGCGTGACGGGTGCCTCGTCGCTCCAGGATCTCGTCACACGGCTCGATCGGCCCCGGGCCATGTGGATCATGGTCCCGGCCGCCGCCGTGCAGAGCACCCTCGATGGACTGATCGAGCGCCTCGATCCCGACGACGTGGTCATCGACGGCGGCAACTCCTACTACCGCGACGACATCGCGCGGGCCGGTCAGCTCGCTCCGCGCCACATCCATTACCTCGACTGCGGAACGAGCGGCGGGGTGTGGGGACTCGAACGGGGCTACTGCTTGATGATCGGCGGCGAACCCGATCCCGTGAGCCGGCTTGAGCCGATCTTCGCCTCCATCGCACCGGGTTCTTCTTCGGCAACACCCACTCCGAGTAGGACCCGACACGGCACCGCCGAGCACGGCTACCTCCACTGCGGGCCCTCGGGGGCAGGGCACTTCGTCAAGATGGTCCACAACGGGGTGGAGTACGCGATGATGGCGGCCATCGCCGAGGGGCTGAGCATCATCGGTCACGCCGACGCCGGCATCCGAGGTCAGGCCGCCGCTGATGCCGAGACCACGCCGCTTCGCGACCCCGACGCCTACCGCTATCAGATCGACCTCGGCGAGGTGGCCGAGGTGTGGCGGCGAGGGTCGGTGGTCGGCTCGTGGCTGGTCGACCTGACCGCCGACGCACTGGCTCGCTCCCCGGATCTGGCCGACTTCGCCGGACGGGTGTCGGACTCGGGCGAAGGACGCTGGACCGTGGAAGCGGGCATCGACCTCGGCGTTCCGAGCGCCGCCATCACCGCCGCCCTGTACGAACGATTCTCCTCGCGCGGTGACGCCGACTTCGCCGACAAGATCCTCTCGGCCATGCGCTCGGAGTTCGGCGGCCACGCCGAGCGGAAGGCGCCCTGAGCGGTGGAGCACGACCTCGTCGTCCTCCCCGACGCTGCGGCCCTTGCCGCGGAGGCGGCGTCCCGGCTGGCTGACGCGATCTGCACCACCAAAGCTCAGGGGCGGAAGTTCAACCTCGCCGTCAGCGGTGGGCGCACCCCGTGGGTCATGCTCGCCGAGTTGGCGGGGCGTGATCTGCCCTGGGGAGCGGTGCGTATTTTCCAGGTCGACGAGCGCGTGGCGCCCGACGGCGATCCGGACCGCAACCTCACGCACCTACGCAACTCCCTGGGCTCCGTCTCGGCGGAGGTCGTTCCCATGCCCGTCGACCGAGACGATCTCGACGCAGCGGCTTCGGACTACGCCGAATCCCTGCCCCAGCGTTTCGATCTCGTGCACCTGGGGCTCGGGCCCGACGGGCACACCGCCTCGCTCGTGCCAGGTGATCCCGTCCTCCAGGTCGAGGATCGCCCGGTGG
>JBOGGH010000621.1:0-2127 GCA_050743905.1 Acidimicrobiales bacterium | reverse complement strand
CGACAGGACAACGGGGATATAAGTGGTGACGGGGGCCTTCGGCTTCTCGGGCGCCGCCATCACCAGGCAGTTGCTGGCGTCCGGCCGCCGGGTCCGCACCCTCACCGGCCACCCGGGGCGCGCCGGCGACGGATCCGTGGAGGCGCGCCCGCTCGACTTCGACGATCCCATCGGCCTGGCATCGTCGCTCAGGGGCGCCACCACCCTCTACAACACCTACTGGGTGCGGTTCCCCCACGGCACGGCCGACCACGAGCGCGCCGTGGCCAGCTCGCGCACGCTCTTCCACGCGGCGCGGCGCGCCGGCGTGGAGCGGATCGTCCACGTCTCCATCACCCACCCCAGCGCTGCCTCCCCCTACGGGTACTTCCGCGGCAAGGCCGAGGTGGAGCGGGCGCTGGCCGAGGTGGGCGTGCCCTACGCGGTGCTCCGACCGGCCATCCTCTTCGGCACCGGTGGCGTCCTGCTCAACAACATCGCCTGGCTCCTCCGCCGCCTGCCGGTGTTCGCCGTCGGCGGGAACGGCTCGTACCGGATCCGCGCCGTCCACGTGGACGATCTGGCGCGCCTCTGCGTGGAGGCCGGCGCCGGGCGCACCGACACGGTGACCGACGCCGTCGGGCCGGAGCGACCCACCTTCGTGGAGCTGGTGCAGATCCTCAGGCGGGCGGTGGGGAGCCGGGCACGGGTGGTCCACGTGCCGGCCCCGCTCCTCCGCGGCCTCTCGGCGGCGCTGGGCGTGGCGCTGCGCGACAAGCTGCTCACGTGGGACGAGTACCGGGCCATGGCCGACGGGCTGGCGGACACGGCCGGCCCGGCCACCGGCCGCATCGCGCTGTCCGAGTGGGTCGGCGCGCACGCCCACGAGCTCGGGCGCCACTACGCCAACGAGCTGGACCGCCACTACCGCGGCTGACGGGGAGCCGGCCCGCGCGGTGCCGTGCGGCGCCGACCCCGCACGGCGCCAACAAGCGTTCGTACGGCAAAATCCCAGTTCAGAGCGCATAACGGTGCAGCGCGACCGCTAGCCTGGGGGCATGACGGCCGCCGAAAACTCTGGGCCCAACCCCGTTGCCGCCGCCCTCGCGCCCGGGGACCGCGTGGCCGTGACCGGCGCCGCCGGCTTCATCGGCTCGGCGGTCACCAGGCGGCTGCTCGAGCGCGACGCCGAGGTGGTGGCCGTGGTGGAGCCCGGCGGGGACGAGCGCAACCTGGACGGCCTCGACGTGAAGCGCGCCACGGCCGACGTGCGCGACGCCCGCGCCGTGCGGGGCGCCGTGGAGGGATGCCGGTTCGTGCTGCACACCGCCGCCCTCTACGGCTTCTGGGCGCCCGACCCGCGCGCCTTCTACGACGTGAACGTGGTCGGGACCCGGAACGTGCTCGCCGCCGCCGCCGGCGCCGGCTGCGAGCGGCTCGTCTACACGAGCACCGTGGGCACGGTGGGCCTGGACCACACGTCCGGCGGCAGTCCGGCCAACGAGGACTGCCACGCCGACATCGAGCACCTCTTCGGGCACTACAAGCGGTCCAAGTACGTGGCCGAGCACGAGGTCCTGCGCGCCGCCGCGCAGGGCGCGCCGGTGGTCCTGGTCCTGCCCACCTTCCCGCTCGGCCCGCGCGACCGCCGGCCCACGCCCACCGGCCGCCTGGTCCTCGACTTCCTCAACGGCAGGATCCCCGGGTTCGTGGACACGTCGCTCAACGTCGCCCACGTGGACGACCTCGCCGACGCGCACCTGCTGGCCCTCGAACGGGGCGCGGTGGGCCGGAGCTACATCGCCGGGGGCGAGAACCTCTCGATGCAGGCCATGCTGGCCACCCTCGCCGGGGCCACCGGCCTGCCCGTGCCGGCGCGGCGGTTCCCGCGGGCGCTGGCCCTCGCCGCCGGGGCGGTCTCGGATCTGGTGGAGGGTCGGCTCCTGCACCGGGAGCCGTTCGTGGCCATGGAGGCCGCCCGCATGTCGACCACCACCATGATCTTCGACGACAGCCGTGCCCGCGCCGAGCTCGGGTACGCGTCGCGGCCGCCGGCCGAGGCGCTGGCCGCCTCGGCGCGCTGGTTCGCCCACCACGGCTACGTGCGGCCCGACCGCCTGGCCATGGCCCGGTGGGCCGGCGCCGAGG
>JBOGGH010000620.1:0-2130 GCA_050743905.1 Acidimicrobiales bacterium | reverse complement strand
CGCCGGCGACCGTGGCGCCCCCCAGCGTCACGTCGCCGGCGAGCTGCGGCCACGTGGAGAGCGTCCTGCCCACCTCGGCCAGGGACGCCGCCCCCCGGGCGGAGGTCTGGGAGGCGTCCACGATGTCCAGGACGTAGGGGATCTTCTCCGGGACCGAGAGGGCGGCCAGGGAGGCGGCCGTGACGCCGGGGACGAGGCCGTGGAGGACCGGGCGGTCGGGCTCGCGGTCGAACCGCTCCACGTCGAGCAGGCCGCGGTCGCTGGTCTCCATGAGGACGGGCACCCGGTGCCGCCGCGCCACCTCGCGCAGGAGGATCTTCATGTCGACCGAGTCGCACTCCTCCACCAGGAGGTCGAGGCCGGCCACGAAGTCGTCGGCGTTGGCCTCGGTGATGCCCTCGGCCACGATCCGGACGGGCAGGTACGGGTCGATCTCGGCCACCCGGCGCGCCGCCAGCACCGCCTTGTTCAGCCCGATGTCGAGCACGCTCGCCGGCAGGCGGTTGAGGTTGGTCAGCTCCACCTCGTCGAAGTCGGCCAGGCGGAGCTCGCCGCACAGCCCCTCCATGGCGAGCGTGGTGGCGATCGAGTGCCCGGCGCTCAGGCCGACCACCCCGATGCGGAGCGAGCGGAGCCGCTCCTGCTCGCGCCGCGTGATGCGGTTGCGGTTCCGGTCGAGGCGGATCACGGGGAAGGCCCTCGGGCCCACCATCCGCACCACGGCCCGCCGCCAGGCGAAGTACACGTACCGGTCGGCCTCCTCGAGCAGGTCGGGCTCGGGGGGCGGCACCAGCCGCTCGAGCTCCCGGCGCTGCCGGCGGGCCACGTCCAGCACGTCGATCCCCGGGTCGGACCGGAGGTTGGCCAACACCTGGCGGTCCGACCGGTGCCGGGCGTCCAGCACCACCGGCCGCCACCCGGCGTCGTTCCCGCTCAGCGGGCCGGCCCGGAGCTGCTCGCTCTCCTCCCGGATGAGGGTGGCCTGGTCCGGCCGGGTCCGCGGGTTGTAGTCCGAGCGGTACCAGGCCATGAGGATCGTCCGGTACCGCTCGCTCGGGTAGGCCGCGCTCCGCGAGCCCACGCGCCGGGCACCGGTCAGCGTGGCCAGCCTCTCCAGCCGCTCGGCCACGGCGGCCAGGGCCACCTCGGCACCGAGCCACTGGAGCGAGTGGACGATGCAACGGACGATGGCGTCGGCCGCCTCGTGCGTCCCGTTGCCGCTGGCCGACCGCCACGCGCCCTTGATCTCGATCACGCCGTGGGGGACGGCGCTGCGCACGAACTCGATCAGCTCCACCGCCTCGGGGGAGGTGGCCATCTCGGAGAGGGCGCGCGAAGCGGCCACGTCGTCCAGGGGGCCGTGGACGCGGAAGCCGGCGGCCACCCGGTCGTGGGGGTCGATGCCCACGAAGAAGATCGACACGCCCTCGGCCCGGCGCACCTTGGACGGGTCCACGAGCTCGGAGAGCCCGTACCGTTCGTACTCGAGGACCGAGCCGGCCAGGTACTCCTCCCAGCGGTCGGGGCGGATCGACGGGTGGTGCGCCTCCCAGCGCAGCCCCGAGGTGGGGTCGGTGAAGCAGGCGCCGTAGCGGTAGTGGTTCCCGGTGGACGCCGTGGCCAGGGTGCCGGTCATCGGGCGGCGGTCATCGCGCGCCGGTCATCGGGCGGCGGTCATCGCGCGCCGGACCATCCGCTCCCGGCGGCGGGCGCCAGGGCCAGCAGGCGGTTGAGCGCCGAGAGGGTGGCCCGGCTGGCCGCCTCCACGTCGTCGCCGCCCTCGGCCACCCCCACCCTGCGCCGGGCCGCGCCGTCACCGGCGGCGACCTCCCGGACGGCGAGCGAGACCACCACGGGCGTCCCCCGCTCCGTGGCGGCGCGGTCGACCGATGTCAGGAAGTACGGCACGACGGCACCGAGGGCCTCGACCGCCGTCAGCGTGGCCTGCGCCGCCCCGGCCAGGGGGCTGCCGGCCGCCCGGCCCACGGCGGTGAGGCCGCGCCAGGCCACCGAGACCTCGCTGACCCCGGTGGCCCGGTCGAACCGGCTGGACAGCAGCACCACCCGCGGGGCCGTCGACCCGGCCGGCTCTGTGGGGGCGGCGGCCGGGGCGGCCGGGGCGGCCACGGC
>JBOGGH010000619.1:0-2137 GCA_050743905.1 Acidimicrobiales bacterium | reverse complement strand
GGGGGGCGGCATCCGAGCCGGGCGGGGTGGCCGGGGCCGGCGGGCGGAAGACGGCCTGGCGGTAGTAGGCCAGCTCGGCGACGCTCTCCCTGATGTCCTCCATGGCCCGGTGGGCGCCGTGCTTGGCCGGCGCGCCGGAGAGCGTGCCCGGGTACCACCGCCGGGCCAGCTCCTTCACGGTCGAGACGTCGACCGAGCGGTAGTGGAAGAAGCGCTCCAGCTCGGGGAGCTGGACGGCCAGGAACCGCCGGTCGGTGCCGATGGAGTTGCCGGCCAGCGGCACGCGCTCGGACGCCGGGAGGTGCTGGCGGAGGAAGTCGAGCGTGGCCTGTCCGGCGTCGGCCAGGGAGAGGGTGGAGGCGGCGATGGCGTCCAGCAGGCCGGACTTCGTGTGCATGGCCCGCACCACGTCGTCCATCTCGGCGAGCTGTGCCTCGGTGGCCGTGACCACGAGGTCCGGGCCCTCGGCCACGATCTGCAGCTCGTCGTCGGTGACGAGCGTGGCGATCTCCACGATGGCGTGCCTCGCCGGGTCCAGCCCGGTCATCTCGAGATCCATCCACGCCAGCACCGACCCGATGTTACTGCCGCGCCCCCGGGAGCCCCCGCGACGTGGCCCGGCGGTGGAGGCGGGCGGGCGCCCCGCGGGTGTAGACCACGGGGGGTGAAGCTCACGCTGGACCTGCACGACATCTACAACCGTGGGGGCCAGATCGACCGTGCCCTGCAGGACATCATGGACGAGGCAGTGGCCAAGAAGGCCCGCACGGTGGAGATCATCCCGGGGAAGGGGAGCGGCCAGCTCAAGAAGCGGGTGCTCCGGTACCTGGACCAGAAGGAGGTCAAGGCCCGCTACCACCGGGTAGAGAAGGACTCCAAGAACTTTGGCCGCATCTTCGTCCACTTCCGGCCGAAGTGAGCGACGGAGTGAGCGACGGCGCGGAGGCCCGGGGTCCCGGGACGGTGCAGGTGGCGGTCCACCAGCTCGATCCCGGCGTGCCGCTGCCCGCCTACGCGCGGGAGGGGGACGCCGGCGCCGACCTGGTGGCCCGGGAGGACGCCCATCTGCCGCCGCGCGGCGGTCGGGCGTTGGTCCCCACCGGCCTGGTGGTGGCCATCCCGCCCGGGCACGCCGGGTTCGTCCAGCCGCGGAGCGGGCTGGCCCTGCGGCACGGCGTGACCTGCCTCAACACCCCCGGCCTCATCGACGCCGGCTACCGGGGGGAGGTCGCCGTGCTGCTGGTCAACACGGACCCCGAGATCCCCTACGAGGTCCGGCGCGGCGACCGGATCGCCCAGCTCGTGATCCAGGAGGTGGCGGAGGCCGACTTCCTGCCCGTGGCCCGCGACCACCTGCCCCCCGCCGAGCGGGGGGAGGGCGGGTTCGGCCACAGCGGGCGCTGACCGTGCAGCCCCTGGAGGGTCTCGACGCCGCGTTCCTGGCGATGGAGGGCGGCAACGCCCGGCTCCACGTGGCGGCGGTGCTGGTGCTCGACCCGCCCGAGGGGAGGCGGTCCCTGTTCTCGCCCTCCACCCGGTTCGCCCAGATCCGCCGGCTGGTGGAGCAGCGCCTCCACCTGGTGCCCCAGCTCCGCCAGCGGGTCCTCCGGGTGCCCCTCGGGCTCCAGCACCCGGCATGGGTGGACGACCCCGACTTCCACCTGGACGACCACCTCCGGCGGGCCCGGCTGCCCGAGCCGGGCGGCCCGGCCGAGCTGGAGGTGATGGTGGCCGAGCTGGTGGCGCAGCCGCTCGACCCCGACCGGCCGCTCTGGGAGATGGTGGTGGTGGAGGGCCTGGCCGGCGACCGCGTGGCCGTGGTGGCGAAAGTGCACCACGCCGTCGTGGACGGCGTGTCCGGCGCGTCGTTGCTGGCGGCGTTCCTGGACCCCGGCCCCCGGGGGCGCCCGGTGCCGATCGCCGGGCCCGCCTGGGCGCCGGCGCCGTCCCCGGCCGCCCGCGACGTCCTCTCCTACGCCGCCACGGCGGTGGCCCGGGCGCCGGGAGCCGCCCTGGTCGCGCTCGACCGGGGCCTGGACGCCATGGTGGACGTGGCCGGGCAGAACCGCCGCCTCGCCGAGTCGGGCGCCGCCCCGCCGCCGTCCCCCTTCAGCGCGCCGCGCACGCCCATGAACGG
>JBOGGH010000618.1:0-2148 GCA_050743905.1 Acidimicrobiales bacterium | reverse complement strand
CGGGGTCCGGGTGAGGCCGGGCCCGCCGACCCGCACCGGATCTCCCCCCCGGCGCCCGCAGGGCAGCGGGCCCCGCCGCCGCCCGGTGCCCCCCCGCCGGTCCCCCGCCGGCCGCCGGTGCTGAACGCCGTCCTCGGGCAGGTCGGGGTCTGGCTGGCCCTGGTGGCGGCCCTCGCCGGCGCCGCCGTCCTGGCGGTGTCGCTCGCCCGTGGCGCACGGGGCCGGCCCGAGGACCCGAGGCTCGACGGCCGGCTGTTCGCGCCGCTCCTGCTGGGCGGGGCGGTCCTGGCCACCGGGGCCATGGAGCACGCCCTGGTCACCCACGACTTCACCCTGGTCTACGTGGCGGACAACAACGCCCGGGCCACGCCGCTCATCTACTCGATCACCGGGCTGTGGTCGGCCCTGGCCGGCTCCATCCTGCTGTGGGGCCTGGTCCTGGCGGCTATCACGGCCCTGCTGGTCTGGCGGTACCGGCGGCAGGTCGGGGACCCGGTGGTCCGCTGGGCCATGCTCGTGCTCTACGCCGTGGCGGCGTTCTTCTTCGGCCTCATGGCCGGGCCGGCCAACCCGTTCCTCACCGTGCCGGGCCGCGCCCCGCTGCACGGCGCCGGGCCCAACGCCCTCCTCCAGGACAACCCGCTCGTGGCCGTCCACCCGCCCTTCCTCTACATGGGGCTGGTGGGGTTCACCGTGCCCTTCGCCTTCGCCGTGGGCATGCTGGCCACCGGCCGGGTGGGCGACCGCTGGCTGGTGGAGACGCGGCGGTGGACGCTGCTCTCGTGGACCTGCCTCACCTTCGGCATCGTGCTCGGGGCGTGGTGGTCCTACCAGGTGCTCGGCTGGGGAGGGTTCTGGGGCTGGGACCCGGTGGAGAACGCCGCCCTGCTGCCGTGGCTGTGCGGGACCGCCTACCTCCACTCGGTCCTGGTGCAGGAGCGCCGCGGCCTCCTGCGGGTGTGGAACCTCTCGCTGTGCATCGCCACCTTCGCCCTGACGATCCTGGCCACCTTCCTCACCCGCTCGGGGGTGGTGGAGTCCGTCCACGCCTTCTCGGACTCCACCCTCGGCCCGGTGCTGATCGCCTTCTTCCTCCTGGTGAGCGTGGTGGGGTTCGGCCTCCTGGCCTGGCGGGGTGACCGCCTCCGGTCCCCGGGCGGCATCGACGCGCCGCTCGGGCGCGAGGGAGCCTTCCTCGTGAACAACCTGCTCTTCGTGGGCTTCGCCTTCGTGGTGCTGCTGGGCACGCTCTTCCCCATCCTGTACCAGGCGGTGCGGAACCAGGCGGTGACGGTGGGCGCGCCGTACTTCAACACGATCGCCGTGCCCGTGGGCCTGGCCCTCCTGCTCCTGATGGCGGTGGCGCCGGCCCTGAGCTGGCGCAAGGTCGACGGCGCGCTGCTGTGGCAGCGCCTCAGGATCCCGGCCTGGGCGGGGGTGCTGACGATCGTGGGCTGCGTGGCCGGCGGCGTGCGCGGCCTGGAGCCGCTCGTGGGGTTCGGGCTCGGGGCCTTTGCCGCCGCCTCGGCCGCCCGCTCGCTGGCGCTCTCGGTGCGGGCCAGCCGGCGGCACGGGGCCGGCGCCTGGCGCGGCCTCGTGGGCCGGGCCAACGGCGGGATGGTGGTCCACCTCGGCGTGGTGGTGCTGGCCGTGGGGCTGGTGGCCGCCACCTCGTTCCGGGCCACAACGGAGCTGGCCCTGCGGCGCGGCCAGGTGGTCACCTACGACGGCCACACCTTCCAGTTCGAGGGGCTCCGGGCGACACGCACCGCCCAGCGCACCGCCACCGAGGCGGTGGTCCGGGTGGACGGCGGCGGGCCGTTCACGCCGGCGGTGAGCAGGTACAGCGGACCGGCCTCGGAGGCGGTGGGCACCCCGGCCATCGACTCGGGGCTCTTCGGCGACGTGTACATGACCCTGTCGGCGATCGGCGGCACCGGCGCCTCCACCGGAGCCCAGGGCCTTGCCGGCCTGCCGGCCGGCTCGGTGGGCGTCACAGTGGTGGTGGAGCCGCTCATCGCCTGGTTGTGGGCGGGCGGCGTGATCGTGGCCCTGGGCGGCCTGCTGGCCCTGGTGCCCGGCGGCCGTCGCCGACCCACCGACCCGGTGTCGGCGCCGGCCCGCGTGGTCGTGGCGGCCGGCGGGGGC
>JBOGGH010000617.1:0-2150 GCA_050743905.1 Acidimicrobiales bacterium | reverse complement strand
GGAGGCGGTGCTGCTCCCGCCGGCCGGCCACGGGGACCCGCCGGGGAGCCTGCAGGGCGGCCGCCTGCGGGCCCGCGGCCTGGGCACGGCCCGGCTGGCCACGGCCGGGCGCGTGCTCGTGGCGGCCGACCTCGCCGGCCGGACGGTCGTGGTGGCAGTGGACGCGGGCCGCCTGGACGACCGGCGGCCGGTGCAGGGCATGGACCCACGGATGGGGCTGGTGGAGGCCACCGGCACGGCGATCCCGGTGGGCACGGCCGAGGTGGTGGAGGCGCCGTGGCCCGCGGCCGCCGGGCGGGCGCGGCTGGCGCTGGCGCACGAGCTGGTCGGCGCGTCACGCGCCATGCTGGAGCTCGCCCGCGTGCACGCCCTCGAACGGAAGCAGTTCGGGCGGCCGATCGCCGCCTTCCAGGCCGTCCGCCACCGCCTGGCCGACGCGCTGGTGGCCATCGAGGCGGCCGAGGCGGCCGTGGACGCGGCCTGGGAGGACCCGTGGGCGGGCGCCCCGGCGGCGGCCAAGGCGGTGGCCGGCCGGGCTGCCGCCACCGTGGCCCGCCACGCCCAGCAGGTCCTCGCCGGCATCGGCTTCACCACCGAGCACCCCTTCCACCGCTACGCCCGGCGGGCGCTCGTCCTGGACCAGCTCTTCGGGTCGGCCGGCGGCCTCACCCGCGCCCTCGGCCGGGAGCTGCTGCACGACCGCCGGCTGCCGGCGCCGCCGGCTCTCTGACGCCCGCCGTCCGGGGGGGCCGTCCGGGGACCACCTTCCGGGGACGGCCGTCCGGGGCGCCGACGGTCGGAGACACCGGCCGTCCGAGGCGGGCCGTCCGGGGCCCGCCGGTATACTCCCGCTCGACGTCGGCGCGAGCACGGTTCTCCGTGCCCGGCGGCGGGCGAGGCGGCACCACGCCGCACGGCCGACCGGCTCCGGCGCCACGCAACCGGCCCGGCGCGACCGGCCACGACCGCACGGGAGGACAGGGATGAGCAGCGAAGCCATGCACGAGGCGGTCGTCGTCTCCTCGGCCAGGACGGCGATCGGCACCGCCTTCAAGGGCTCCCTGGTGGACGTGGACGCGTTCGAGCTCGGCACCGGCGTGGTGGCCGAGGTGGTCCGGCGGTCCGGGATCGACCCCGAGCACGTGGACGACGTGGTCCTGGGCGAGGCCCTCTACGGCGGCGGCGACATCGCCCGCTACGCGGCGATCGAGGCGGGGATGGAGCACGTGCCGGGCGTGGCCGCCAACCGGCACTGCGCGACCTCGCTGACCACCATCCAGCACGCGGCGGCGTCCATCCGGTCCGGCATGGACCGGGTGGTGGTGGCCGGCGGCGTGCAGTCGTCCTCCACCGGCCCGCGTGCCACCCGGCGCGTGCCGGGCACGGACGACTGGTCGGACTGGATGTCCCCCACCCACCGGAACACGCCGGAGGCCCCCAACATGGACATGTCCATCACCGTGGGGTGGAACGCGGCAGTCAAGGCGGGCGTGAGCCGCGAGGAGATGGACGCCTGGGCGCTGCGCTCCCACCAGCGGGCGGTGGCGGCGATCGACGCCGGCGCCTTCGAGGACGAGATCTTCCCGGTGGAGGTGGTGGGCCGCGACGGCACCAAGGCCACCTTCGCCGTGGACGAGCACCCGCGGCGGGACACGAGCATGGAGCGGCTGGCCGGGCTGAAGCCCCTACATCCGGAGATCGAGGGGTTCAGCATCACCGCCGGCAACGCCTGCGGGGCCAACGACGCCGCCGCCGCCCTGGTGCTGGCCGACCGGGACTTCGCCGAGGAGCACGGCTTGGCGCCGCTCGCCGTGGTGCGAGCGTGGGCCTCCGTGGGCGTCCCCCCCGCGGACACCGGTCTGGCGCCCACCAAGGCCATCCCCAAGGTCCTCGAGCGCGCCGGCATCGGCCGTGACGACGTGGCCCTGTGGGAGATCAACGAGGCGTTCGCCTCCATGTGCGTGGCCACCACGCGGATCCTCGGGATCGACGACGGCATCGTCAACGTGCTCGGCAGCGGGTGCAGCCTCGGCCACCCGGTGGCCGCCACCGGGGCCCGCATGGTGACCTCGCTCGTCAACGAGCTGCGGCGCCGCGGCGGGGGCACCGGGGTGGCGGCCATGTGCGCCGGCGGCGGCATGGCCTCGGCC
>JBOGGH010000616.1:0-2150 GCA_050743905.1 Acidimicrobiales bacterium | reverse complement strand
GGCACCATCACACTGAAGGCGTCGGCGCCCACGTCCTCCACCACGAGCACCACGGCCGCCCCGCCTGCCGGGACGAGCGCCACGACCACCACGGCCGCCCCGCCCACCACCACGGTCCGGGGCACGGCCATCGGTCCCGCCGGCGACGTGCCGGTCGGCGGCGCGGCCCGCTTCACCGACCCCGGCAGCGGCGACCCGGCGCTGGTGCTCCAGCTCACTCGGGGGTCGTTCGTGGCCTACGACGCCGTCTGCCCCCACGCCGGCTGTACCGTGGGGTACTCGACCGCGGCCCGGCTGATCGTCTGCCCGTGCCACGGCTCCCAGTTCAACCCGGCCACCGGCGCCGTCGAGGTGGGGCCGGCCTCCCGGGGGCTCGGGACCATCGCCGTCGCCGAGGGTGGCGACGGCCAGCTCTACGTCGACGGGTGAGGCAGACGTGCGCATCCTGCTGGTGGAGGACGAGGAGCACCTGGCGGCCGCCGTGGCCCGGGGCCTCCGCGAGGAGGGGTTTGCCGTGGACGTGGTCGGCAGCGGCACCGACGGGCTGTGGCACGCCCGCGAGCGAGACTACGACCTGGTCCTCCTGGACATCCTGCTCCCGGGCACCAACGGCTTCCAGTTCTGCGCGACCCTCCGGGCCGAGGGGAACTGGGTGCCGATCCTCATGCTCACGGCCAAGGACGGGGAGCTGGACGAGGCCGAGGCGCTCGACACCGGGGCCGACGACTTCCTCACCAAGCCCTTCTCGTTCGTGGTGCTGCTGGCCCGCATCCGGGCCCTCCTGCGCCGCGGCCGGCGGGAGCGGCCGGCGGTCCTCGCCGCCGGGGACCTCACGCTGGACCCGGCCGAGCACCGCTGCCGGCGCGGGAACGTGGAGGTGGATCTCACCCCGCGGGAGTTCGCCCTCCTCGAGTACCTGATGCGGTTCGCCGGCGAGGCGGTGGGCAAGCGCGAGATCCTCGAGCACATCTGGGGCGAGGACTTCGAGGGGGATCCGAACATCGTGGAGGTCTACACCGGGTACCTGCGGCGCAAGATCGACCAGCCCTTCGGCCGGTCGTCCATCGAGACCGTCCGCGGCGTGGGCTACCGCCTGGCCGCCGCCGGTGGCTGACGACGCCGACCGGGCGTGGTTCCCCCTCCTGGCGCGGGGCCGGCGGCACCTCTGGGCGCTCACCGCCTCGGTCCGGGTGCGGACCACGCTGTTGGCCGTCGCCGTGGTGGCGGTGGCCCTCGTGGCCGGGGGCGCCGGCCTCTACCTCTTCGTCCAGCGCTCGCTCCACGACGGCCTGGTGACCAGCGCCACCGCCCAGGCGGACGCCGCCGCCTCGCTGGCCACCCAGGGCGAGCTGCCGGCCCAGATCCCGGTGCGGGCCGGGGTGGCGGTGCAGGTGGTGGACGCCTCGGGCGGGGTGGTGTCCTCCTCGGCCGACCTGGCCGGGCAGGGCGCGCTGTCCGCGGTCCGCCCGGCACCGGGCACCTACGAGACCCTGAACACCCGGCCCGTCTTCCGGGGGGACGACAACCCCGACCTCACCGTCGCCACCACCGCGCGCACGTCGCGCGGCCCGCTCACCGTGTACGCCACCACCTCCACCGAGCCCACCGAGAACTCCACCCACCTGCTGGCCCTGAGCCTGGCGGCCGGCCTGCCGCTGCTGGTGGCCCTGGTGGGGGTCCTGGAGTGGATCCTGGTGGGACGGGCACTGCGCCCGGTGGAGGCCATCCGGGCCGAGGTCGCCGACGTCACAGCCGGCGACCTCCACCGCCGGGTCCCCGAGCCGCCCCTGGACGACGAGGTCGGCCGGCTGGCCCGCACCATGAACGCCATGCTCGCCCGCCTGGAGGAGGGGTCGGACCGGCAGCGGCAGTTCGTGGCCGACGCCTCCCACGAGCTGCGCAGCCCGCTGGCCGGCCTGCTGGCCGAGGTGGAGGTGGCGCGCGCCCACCCGGGAACGGCCGACTGGGCGGCGGTCTCGGACGCCGTGGTCGAGGAGGGCAGCCGCCTGTCGCGCATCATCGACGACCTGCTGCTGCTGGCCCGGAGCGACGAGGGGCACCTGGCACCGGGGCGCGACCCGGTCGACCTGGACGAGCTGGTGCTGGCCGACGCCTCCCGGCTGCGGGCCCGGGGCCGGGTGGCGGTGGAC
>JBOGGH010000615.1:0-2157 GCA_050743905.1 Acidimicrobiales bacterium | reverse complement strand
CGCCGGGGCCGCGGGCGCCACGGGCTCGGAGGCCACACGCCTCGGCGGCAGCGGGCTGGCCACATCGGCAGGTGCCACCGCGACAGCCACCGCCACAGCCAGCACCACAGCCACAGCCGCCCTCGCCGGCCGGCGCTGACGCCGGCACCCGCACGGAAGCGCCCGCCGGCCACCCGCGGGCCGGTCACCCCAGCCGCAGGGTCTCCAGCGGCTCCAGGCGCGAGGCCTTGATCGACGGGTACAGCCCGGCGGCCACCGACACGAGCAGCGCCAGGCCCATCCAGACCGGGATCTCGGCGTAGGCGATGACCACCACCCAACCGGAGATGGCCGAGACCCCGTAGACCACCCCGATCCCGATCAGGGCGCCCACGATCCCGCCCAGCACCCCCACGAACAGCGACTCCAGGAGGAACTGGGCGGCGATCTTCGAGCGGCTGTGCCCCACGGCCCGGCGGATCCCGATCTCCGCCGACCGCTGGATGACCGAGATGGACATCACGTTGGCGATGCCGATCCCGCCCACCGTCAGGGCGAGCAGGCCGGCGAGCAGCGCCACCTGCTGGAGGGTCTTGTTGGCCTTGGCCGCCGCCTGGAGGACGTCGCTCGGGATCTGCGTGGACACCTGGGCCGGCCCCCCCAGGTTGATGGCCGTGGGGATGGCGTTGGCGGTGGCCTGCGTGGCATCGGGGGCCGAGCGGACGTAGAGCTGGTTGGGCTTGCCGTTCGTGCCCAGCACGTGCTTGGCCGCCCACTGCGTCACGAAGGCGGCGTTGTCCAGTGTGGGGTCGAGCTTCACCGGGCCGAGCACGCCCACCACGCCGAAGTTGTCGCCGTTCAGCATGATGGTCCGGGCCTCGCCCGGGAGGTAGCCGTACTGCTTGGCGATCCCCGAGCCCAGCACCACGGCGCGCGTGTGGAGCCGGGTGTCGGCGGCGTCCAGCCACCGCCCGTCCAGCAGCGGGACCTTCAGCACGGCTGGCAGATTGTCCCCGGCGGCGCGCACCGGTGCCGGGAACGCCTGGTAGTAGGTGCTCGCGCCCTGGACGGGCAGGGAGATCACGCCGGAGAGGTTGGTGGTGGCCGCGGCGGCCGTGACCGTGGACACGTTCTCCACCCGCTGCACGGCGTCGCCGGGGAACGTGGGGTTCTGGGAGCCGAAGCTGCTCCCCGCCTGGGCGATGATCAGGTTGGTGCCCAGCTCGGAGAGCTGGGCCTGCAGGGCGCCCTTGGCGCTCTCGGTCAGGCCCACCGCGCTCACCATGGCCGCCACCCCGATGACCGGGCCCAGCATGATCAGCATCGTGCGCACCTTGCGCGCCTTGAGCCCGGCAACCGCCACGGCCACGAGGTCGCGGAGCTCGTTCACGCCGGCACCACCACCCGGCGCTCGTCGGCCACGATGCGCCCGTCGCGCATCGAGACCTTCCGGTGCGCCGTGCCGGCCACGGTCAGGTCGTGGGTCACCACCACCACGGCGCGCTGCGGGCTCTGGAGCCGCTCGAAGAGCTCCAGGACGTGGGCGGCGTTGGCCGAGTCCAGGGCGCCGGTGGGCTCGTCGGCCAGGACGACCAGCGGGTTGGTGACGATGGCCCTGGCCAGTGCCACCCGCTGCTGCTCGCCTCCGGACATCTGGACCGGGAGGTGGCCGGCGCGGGCGGCCAACCCCAGGTGGGCCAGCGCGTCCTGGGCCCGCTCGCGGCGGTCCTTGGGGCGGATGTCGCGGTACAGGAGGGCGGTCTCCACGTTGCCCAGCGCCGTGAGGTGGGGGATCAGGTGGAACTGCTGGAAGACGAAGCCGATGGAGTCGCCCCGGACCCGGGACCGGGTGGCGTCGTCCAGCGTGCTCACGTCCTGCCCGCCCACCCGCACGGTGCCGGACGACGGGTGGTCGAGCACGCCCAGCAGCCCGAGCATGGTGGACTTGCCCGAGCCGGACGGCCCCACGATCGAGACGTACTCGCCCGAGCGGATCCGCAGCGTCACCTCGCGGAGCGCGTAGACCTCGATCTCCTCGCCGTAGACGCGCGAGACGTCCTCGAGCTCGAGCAGCGGGCGACCCACCCCGCCGCCCGGATAGGGCGGCTCGCCGTCGGCGTGCGGCGGCGCGGCCGGCGCCGGATCCGCCGCCACGGCCGGTCCCGGGGTGACCGGGGG
>JBOGGH010000614.1:0-2160 GCA_050743905.1 Acidimicrobiales bacterium | reverse complement strand
GCCTGCCCCTGGCCGGCCTGGCCGACCGCTTCGGCCGCCGGCCCACCCTGCTGGCCACCGCCGCCCTCGGGCTGGTGCTCACCATCGTGGCCGCCGCCGCCCCCTCCTACTGGTGGTTCGTGGCGATCTTCGCCCTCGGCCGGCCGTTCCTCAGCGCCACCCAGGGCGTGGCCCAGGTGGTGGCGGTGGAGCTCACGGCCACCGCCGAGCGGGCCAAGGCGGTGGCCCTGGTGGCCGCCGGCTACGCCGTGGGGGCCGGCGCGCTGGCGGTGCTGCACAGCATGGCGTCCGGGGCGCTCGGGTTCCGGGGCGTCTTCGCCCTCTCGGTGGTGCCGCTGGCCTTCCTGCCGCTGCTGGCCCGCATGGTGGTGGAGCCGAACCGCTACGCCCGCGTCACGGCGGCCGAGCACCGCCCGCCGGTGCTGGGCCCGGTGGACCGCCCCCACCGGGGCCGCCTGCTGCTGGTGGTGGCGCTGGCGTTCGGGGTGTCGGTCATCACCGGGCCGGCCAACAGCCTGGTCTTCGTCTACGCCCAGAACGTCCTCCACCTGTCGGGCATCGTCACCTCGGCCATGGTGGTGGCCGCCGGCGTGGCCGGGCTGGGCGGCCTGCTCCTGGGCCGCTGGCTGGCCGACGGGTGGGGGCGTCGCCCCACCGTGGCCGTGGCCATGGTGGCCATGGGGCTCGCCGGCACCCTCGCCTACACCGGCCCCAGGTCGGCGCTGTTCGCGGGGTACGTCCTGGGCGTGACGGCCGGCGGGGTGTTCGCCCCGGCGGCGGGGGCGCTGGCCAACGAGCTGTTCCCCACGGCCATCCGGGCCTCGGTGGCGGGGTGGACGATCGCCGCCGGCGTGGTGGGCGCCGTGCTGGGGCTGGTGGCGTTCGGGGCGGCGGCGGACGTGGGCGGGGTGGCGGACCACGCCGGGTTCGCGGCGGCCGTGGTGTTCCTGCCGGCCACGTGCCTGGCCACGCTGCTCCTGGCGCTGCCCGAGACCCGGGGCCACGAGCCCGAGGAGCTCTGGGGCGAGGGTTGAGGCGCGCCGAGGGGTGAGGCGTCAGGCCAGGGCGATGCGGGCCCGCAGCGGGCGGTGGTCCGACCCGGCCATGGGCAGCACCTCGCCGCCGAGCGGGCGCACCGACCCGCGGGACAGCACGTGGTCCACCTGGCTGTGGGGTTTCCAGGCGGGCCAGGTCCGGCCGTGGACGGCCCGGTGCCAGCCGGGCATGAGGACGGCCACCGGCGGCCCCCACAGGTTCATGTCGCCGAGCAGGACCGCCGGGCCCGTGCCCACCAGGGGCCGGAGCCGGCGGCGCAGCCGCGTGAAGTGGACCGGCGACCCGTAGGAGAGGTGGGTCATGTGGGTGCCCACCACGGTCAGGGTGCGCCCGCCGCCGGCGTCCACCCGCACCACCAGGGCCGCCCGGCGGGCGCGGTCGCGACGGAGCCGGCCGAGGTCCACCTCCTGGTGGCCGGTGACCGGGAGGCGGCTGAGCACGGCGATGCCCCAGCGGCCGGGCTCCGCGTCCACGAAGCGCGGCGAGCGGGCCACCGAGGTGGCCATGGGCCGGTACTGGTCGAGGTAGATGGCGTGGCTGCTGCCCCGCCAGTCCATCGACCGCATCCACCGGTGGTCGGCGTCCGGGCGGGGCTGCGCCCGCCGGCCGGTGGCCAGCGTCACCTCGAGGTGCTCGTAGCCGAGGGCGCGGGCCACCTCGGCGGCGTGGCCCCGGTGGCGGCCGACGGTGCCGCCGTCGCCGTCGCCGCCGTCGGGGGCCGTGGGCGTCCAGCACTCCTCGAGCACGAGGACGTCGGCGTCGATGGGTCGGCAGGCCTCGACCACGTCGAACGGCCGGCCCCAGCCGTCCACGCCGGCGTGGAGGTTGAACGTGGCCACGGTCACCTCCACGCCGCCGCCGGCGGGGACGGCGGCCGGCTCGGGGCGATCGCGCTCCGGCCGGTGCGGCTCGGGCTGGGCGGCGGCGACCATGGAGGGGCCGACGCTACCAAGACCCGTGGCCGGGCCCGCGCCGGTGGGTACCATCGGCCCGTGGGAGCGCGCACCGCCGGGTGATCCCCCTCTACTGGGTGGACGCGTTCGCCGACCACGCCTTCGGCGGCAACCCGGCGGCCGTGTGCCTCCTCCGCGAGCCCGCCGACGA
>JBOGGH010000613.1:0-2164 GCA_050743905.1 Acidimicrobiales bacterium | reverse complement strand
CCTGAGGCCCGAGCCCGAGCGACAGCGGGTGCGCCAGCACGGCCACCCCGCCGGAGCCCCGGGCCAGCCGCGCCACCTCGTCCGGGCGCACCCTGGCCTTTGGCACGTGGGCGGGTCGCCCGGCGGCGAGCCAGCGATCGAAGGCGTCCGGGACGGACTCGGCGGCCCCGTGGCGCACCAGCACGGCCGCCACGTGGGGCCGGCCCACGCTCTCCTCCCCGGCGGCCTCGGCCACCAGCTCCTCGTAGGTGACGTCCAGGCCCAGCTCCTGCAGGCGCTCCGCCAGCCGGCGGTTGCGGGCCACCCGGTCCCGGCGCAGGCGCGCCAGCTCCTCCTGGAGCGGGCCGTCGCCGCCCTCCACGAAGTAGACCAGCACGTGCGCGCTGCCGTCGCCGAAGGCGCAGGAGACCTCGCAGCCGGGCACCAGCCGCACCCCGAGCTCGCCGGCCCGGCGGCGGGCGGCGTCCTGGCCGGCGAGGGTGTCGTGGTCAGTGAGCGCCACCGCCGAGCATCCGGCCGCCGCAGCCAGCTCGGCCACGCGCTCGGGGGGGTCGGCGCCGTCCGAGCAGGTGGAGTGGGTGTGCAGGTCGATCACGCCTCCCGGACGTTAGCGGCGTGCCCCGCCGGGGGCGGGTGTGGGAGGATGGGGCGGCATTGAGGAGCGAGCCGGCGGCCGGCACGCGCCGTCCTGCGGCGCACCGGCACGGGGACAGTGGGGCAGAGGGCCAGACGGTGAAGGAAGCCTGCGGGGTCTTCGGCGTGTACGCGCCCGGGCGGGGCGTGGCCCAGCTCACCTTCGACGGCATCTACGCCCTCCAGCACCGTGGCCAGGAGTCCGCCGGCATGGCGGTCAGCGACGGCGAGACCATGACCGTGGTGAAGGACATGGGCCTGGTGACCACGGTGTTCGACGAGCGGACCCTCTCCGGCCTCTCGGGCCACCTGGCCATCGGCCACACGCGCTACTCCACCCACGGCTCGTCGGACTGGACGGCCGCCCAGCCCGTCTACCGCCCCGTGGGCCGGGCCGGGTTCGCCCTCGGGCACAACGGGAACCTCACCAACACTGCGGCGCTGGCCCGCCGGGCGGGGATGCTGCCGGGCATGGTGGCCACCGACAGCGACGTCCTGGCCGAGCTCCTGGCCCAGGCGCAGCACGGCGCGGCCGACGGCGACACCGAGGCGCTCTCCCGCGCGCTGCGGGAGGTCCTGCCGGGCGCCAAGGGGGCGTTCTCGCTGGTGCTGCTGGACGCCGGGCGCCTCTACGGGGTGCGGGACCCCCAGGGCTTCCGGCCGCTCTGCCTGGGGTGCCTGGGCGCCGCCGACCGCCCGGAGGGCTGGGTGCTGGCCTCGGAGTCCCCGGCGCTGGACGTGATCGGGGCCACCTTCGTGCGCGAGCTCGAGCCCGGCGAGCTGGTGACGGTGGACGACGGCGGGGTGCGCTCCGAGCAGCTCTTCCCGGCCGACCGCGTCGGGCCCCACCTCTGCATCTTCGAGTTCGTCTACTTCGCCCGCCCCGACTCCCGCCTCTACGGCCGGGAGGTGCACGGGGCCCGGCGCCGGACGGGCGAGCTCCTGGCCGAGCAGGCGCCGGTGGAGGCGGACCTCGTGATGGGGGTCCCGGACTCGGGCGTCCCGGCCGCCGAGGGGTACGCGCGCCGCAGCGGCATCCCCTACGGCCAGGGCCTGGTGAAGAACCGCTACATCGCCCGGACCTTCATCTACCCGGACCAGCAGGCGCGGGTGAACACGGTCCGGCGCAAGCTCAACCCGCTCCGGGACAACATCGCCGGCAAGCGCCTGGTGGTGGTGGACGACTCGATCGTGCGGGGCACCACCACCCGGGCGATCGTGGGCATGCTGCGCGACGCCGGGGCCGCCGAGGTCCACCTGCGGATCTCCTCCCCGCCGTTCCGCTGGCCCTGCTTCTTCGGGATCGACACGCCCGACCGCGAGGAGCTGCTGGCCGCCACGCGGTCCCTCGAGGAGGTGGCGCGTCACCTCGGGGTGGACTCCCTGGCCTACGTCAGCCTCGAGAACCTGGAGGCGGCGATCGACGTGCCGGGCGGCGGCTTCTGCAACGCCTGCCTCACCGGGCGGTACCCGGTGCCCGTCCCGGTCGAGCTGCGCGGCCCGGCGGGCGGCGCCCCGGACGGGACGGCCG
>JBOGGH010000612.1:0-2176 GCA_050743905.1 Acidimicrobiales bacterium | reverse complement strand
CCCACGGCAGGGCGGGCGCCCGCCCCGGCTGTGGCACGATCGGCGCCGTGCTCACGTCGCAGCCGTGCACGTTCGCCAGCCTGACCTCCCCCGAGCTCCAGGCGTGGGCCGACCGGCTCCGGCCGATGTGGGACCCGGACGGCACCGACCCCAGGCCCACGATGGTGCACCGGAAGATGTGGGAGTGGCTCTTCATCTGCGAGGCGCTCCACCGCGAGGGGATGCTGGCGCCGGGCCGGCGCGGGGTGGGGTTCGGCGTGGGCCGGGAGCCGCTGGTGGCCCTCTTCGCCTCGATGGGCTGCGAGATCGTGGCCACCGACCTCGATCCCGAGCAGGCCCGCGCCGCCGGCTGGACCGAGTCGGGCAGCGAGTACACGGGCGGGCTGGCCGGCCTCAACGACGCCGGCCTGTGCCCCCCCGGCGAGTTCGAGCGGCGGGTCACCTACCGGCACGTGGACATGAACCACGTTCCGGACGACCTGTGCGGCTTCGACTTCGCCTGGTCGTCCTGCGCCTTCGAGCACCTCGGGAGCCTGGAGGCCGGAGCGGCGTTCGTGGTGCGCCAGATGGACTGCGTGGCGGCCGGGGGGACGGCCGTCCACACCACGGAGCTGAACCTCTCGTCGGACGAGGACACCGTGGCCTCCGGGCCCACCGTCCTCTACCGCCGGCGGGACGTGCGCGAGCTGGTGGCGCGCCTGCGCCGCCTCGGCTACCGGATCGAGTGCGACCTCACCGAGGGCCACACCCCGGCCGATCTCCACGTGGACGCCCCCCCGTTCAGCGACACGCACCTGCGGACCACGTTGGGGGCGTTCGTGACCACCTCGGTGGGGCTGGTGATCGCCAAGCCCGCCGGGTACCGCCGCCCGGGGCCATGGCGCCGGCTGCTGGCGAGGGCGCCGGCGGCGGGCCGGCCGGGGGGCGGGGGCGCTCAGGCGCCTGTGCGCTGACGCTCGCGGCCGGTGTCGTAGAAGGCGTCCAGGTAGTCGTCCGGCTCCAGGTCACTGTCCCGCATCAGCGAGAAGACCTCGGACCCCTGCTCGGGCCGCTCCGGGCCGATCCAGTAGGCCTGGGCGATCTCCAGGTACTCCGAGCCGAGGCGCTCGGCGTAGGCCGCGGCATCGTCCTCGGCCCGGGCGATCGCGTGGTCGAGGGAGTCCGCCTGCCAGAGGGTGATGCGCTCCTCGTAGGTGGGGGCACCGCTCCAGCGGAAGATGCAGCGGACGCCGAACCATCCCGGCTCACCCTCGGGGCCGTCGACCTCGATCTCCGCGTCGGCCGACTCCTCCGGCACGTCCCCACCTCCTGTGGTCACGGGGCCCGAGAGTACCGGACCGGCCGGACCGGCAACGGGCGATGGCCGGTCCCTGGACGGTCAGCTCACGCCCTTCAGGTCGACCACGAACACCAGCGTCTCGTTGGGCTGCACGGAGGAGCCCGAGCCGTGCGAGCCGTACCCGAGCGACGGCGGGATGACGATCTCGCGGCGGCCCCCCACCTTCATGCCCTCGATGCCCTGGGCAAAGCCCTTGATCACTGTGGTCAGGGCAAAGGACGTGGCCTTCCCGGTGGTCCACGTGGACGATGTGAAGTCCTGGCCGGTTGTGTAGTTGGCCCCCACGTACTTGACGTCCACCGTGCTCGACGCCGTGGCCGTGGGGCCGGTGCCGACCACGAGATCCTTGGTGACCAGCTTCGTGGGCGGTGGTGGCGTGCCGGCGCTCACGACCGGCTGGACTGTGAGGTCTGTGGGTTGGGCGACGGCCGGCACGGCGGCACTTGTTGTGGTGGTGCTCGGGGCCGTGGTGGTGGAGCCGCCCGTGGTCGAGCTGCTCGCTGCCGTGGTGGTGGTGGAGGCCGAGGTGGTCGTGGTGGTGGACGATGTTGTGCCGTTGCCGCCACCGCCGCAGGCGGCGAGCAGCACGGCGAGCAGCAGGACGGGGGCGAGGAGCAGGCGGCGCACGGGGCAGCAGGTTAGAGCACCCGCTGGCGCGCCGCGGAGCCGGCGTCCGGAAAACCGCCGTCCCGTCCGGCTGTCGATCCACGAGGCCCGACGGCCTACGATGGTGGATCTCGGCACCGGTCGCGTGCGGGAGGCCCACGGCGACCATCCCCGGGGACGTAGCTCAGCTGGCTAGAGCACCTGCTTTGCAAGCAGGGGGTCGTGGGTTCG
>JBOGGH010000611.1:0-2180 GCA_050743905.1 Acidimicrobiales bacterium | reverse complement strand
CACACCTCTTGTTCCGCGGGACCTCCGGCCCCGCACGGGCGAACGCTCGACGCTCGACGCTCCACCCGGGTCGACTAGATCCGCTTTCCCAGCCTACCCGGTTATTACCGGACGGTAACCTACGTCCGCATTGACTCATCAGAAACCTCCGCGTAGCGCCATACGTTGCCTCACCTGAGAACCTCCGCTTCAGAGGGTCCCCGTCGGCCGGCTCCAGGGCGATTACGCCTCGGCGATGGAGCTTTCGATGGGACAGCGTCAGGCGGTCACGAAGAAGTTGGCAACCGCGTATCGGCGGGGATCACGGGCGGAGAAGACAAGGATCCTCGATCAGCTCGTCGAGCTCACCGGGTGGCACCGGGATCATGCTCGGGCCCGTCTCCGAGAGGCCGCGACGCTGAAGGTCCTGCGTCCCCGGGCGCCTCGGGCGCCGAAGTACCCACCGGAGGTCATCGCCGCTCTCGTAACCTGCTGGCGGGTCACCCGGGCCCCAGCGGGAAAGCGGCTCGCCCCGATGCTTGAAACGATCGTGCCGATGCTCCGGCGCGACGGCGAGCTCTCCTTGTCAGACGACCACGCGGCGTTGCTCATGACGATGAGCTCAGCGACGATCGACCGACGGCTCACATCCGAGCGCGCACGCCTCGTGCCGCGCGGGCGCGCCCACACGAAGCCCGGCACCTTGCTCAAGTCCCAGATACCCATTCGCACCTGGGCCGAGTGGACCGAGGACACGCCGGGCTTCGTCGAGATCGACCTCGTCGGACACGAGGGCGGCAACTCTTCTGGCGAGTTCTGTTTCACCTTGACCGTCACCGACATCGCCACGGGCTGGACGGTCAACCGCTCGGTGAAGAACAAGGCCGCCATATGGGTGTTCGAGGCGATCGAACACGTGACTGGGCAGTTCCCCTTCCCGATCCTCGGCATCGACTCGGACAACGGCTCGGAGTTCATAAACGCCCACCTGCTCTCGTTCTGCACCGATCGCAAGATCACCTTCACGCGCTCGCGGCCGGGGAACAAGAACGACGGATCGCACGTCGAGCAGAAGAACTGGACCCACGTGCGCGAGCTCGTCGGCTACCTGCGCTTCGACACCGAGGAAGAGCTCAAGGTGCTGAACGAGATCTGGGGGCTCGACCAGACCTTCACGAACTTCCTCCTCGCCCAGCAGAAGCTCGTGTTCAAACAGCGCGATGGCGCCAAGGTCACGAAGCGTCACGACCGCGCCCAGACGCCCTACGAGCGCGCGACCGCTTGGGCTGGACTCACCGACAAAGACCGCAAGCAAGTGGCGAGAACCATGGCCAGGGTCCGCCCCGCCGAGCTCTCTCGGCGCATTGCGGACCTCACTGCACGGCTCGAGCGGCTGGCTCTCTCGAAGGCCCCAGCACCCATGAAGCCCCCGGTGAACCGAGCGTTCAACTCACGTCCAGATCCGGAGATCCCACGTGAGGCAACGAATCAGCCTTGGCGGAGGATTTGACGTGAGGCAACAGGATGTGGGCGACTTGGGGTCGCGCACCCGGCACCGGTCTAGGGCTCAAATCGACGCCACCAGCGGGATGACCACCAACTGGATGCCGAGGAACACGATGATGAAGGACACGTCGAGTCCCATGCCCCCCAGACGAGCCGGGGGGATGAGCCGACGAACCGGTGCCAGGACCGGTTCGCTCAGCCGGTACAGGACCGTGTTCACGGGGACCAGCCAGCTGCCGGGCGAGACGGGGAACCAGCTGAGCAGCGCCCTGGGGAAGAGGACCCCCCAGAGGTAGACCTCCAGCACGATGACCAGGACCTCGCGGATCACCTCCTAGACCCTACGGCCTCCGAGGCGGCTCCGGACAGCAGCTGCTACGGCCGCAGCAGTCCGTTCTCCTGCAGCCGCTGTCGCTCCTCTGCGGAAACCTGGACGTTCGAAGGGGTGACGAGGAAGACCTTGTCTGCGACACGCTCCATCTTCCCGTTGAGCGCGTAGGCGACACCGCTGCAGAAGTCGATCATGCGTCGCATCAGCTCACGGTCGGCGACCTGAAGATTGACGATCACGGGTTGGTTGGCCATGAGCCGGTCGGCGATCTGGCGGGCGTCGCCGAACTGCACCGGCGCCACCACGTGGACCCGGGCCCCGGGCTCGGCCACCACGGGACGCACCACGCTGCGCGGGGTCACGG
>JBOGGH010000610.1:0-2182 GCA_050743905.1 Acidimicrobiales bacterium | reverse complement strand
GAGCCAGAAGCGTTCGGGGCCCCCGGTCCCGGCTGGACCACCACAGGTGGTAGGAGGAGAGGCTGTGAGGGTGCTGGTGGTCGAGGACCACGCCAAACTGGCCATGACCGTGGCGGCCGGGCTCCGCCAGGCTGGGATGGCCGTCGATGTCGCCTTCGACGGTCGCGACGCGCTTGACCACATCGCCACGACCCTCTACGACGTGGTGGTGCTCGACCGCGACCTCCCCGGCGTGCACGGCGACGACGTGTGCCGAGCTTTGGTGGCCGAAGGTGCACAGAGCCGGGTCCTGATGCTCACCGCTGCGGGCGCGCTCGGCGATCGCGTCCAAGGGCTCGGCTTGGGAGCGGACGACTACCTGACCAAGCCGTTCGAGTTCCCCGAACTGGTGGCCCGCATCCGCGCACTGCTGCGTCGCCCTGGCCTGGCGCTCCCCCCGAGGCTGGTACGAGATGACCTCACCCTCGACGCCTCTGAACGGATCGTCACGAGGGATGGTGCCCGTCTGTCCCTCAACCCGAAGGAGTTCGCCGTCTTGGAACTGCTCCTCGCAGCACAAGGCGCAGTGGTGTCGAGCGAGCAACTCTTGGAGCGGGTGTGGGACGAGGCCGCCGACCCCTTCAGCCAGGCCGTCAAGACCACCATCAGCCGCCTGCGAGCCAAGCTGGGTGACCCGCCGATCATCGAGACCGTCGCCAAGTCGGGCTACCGGATCGGAGCCTGACCCCTGATGCGCCGCGGTCGGCTCCGCGACCTGGCCGTCCGACCCCACCTGTCTAGACGGACCGTGCGCCTTCGCCTCACCGCGCTGTACTGCGCGCTCTTCTTCCCCCTCGGCGTCGCGCTCGTCGTCATCTCCTCCGTCGTGACGTTCCTGTCACTGCATCCCGCGTCGCTTCATCCCGTCGCCCATCTGCACGAACACGGACACGGTGCGACCGTCGTCCCCTCCAGGCCCAATCAAACCGGAGTAGCGGCGGTTACTCCCGCGTATGACGTACACATCGGCTCGCTCAATCTGGACCTCCACGAGTTCGTGCTCGGCGCGTGCATCACGCTGGCCGTCATGATCGGGATATCCCTGCTGCTCGGCTGGCTCCTCGCCGGGCGGGCGTTGCGACCGCTACGGACCATCACCGACACCACTCAGAGCATCTCCGAGCACGACCTCCATCGACGCCTGGCCCTCCCCGGGCCCCGAGACGAGCTCACCGAGCTGGGCGACACCATCGACGGACTCCTCGGACGGTTGGAACGGGCCTTCGACTCGCAGCGTCGCTTCGTCGCCAATGCCTCCCACGAGCTACGCACCCCCCTCACCGTGGATCGGGCCACGCTCCAGGTCGCGCTCGCCGACCCGGACGTCACCATCGACTCGTTGCGCGCCGCCTGCGCGGAAGTCCTCGAAGCAGGCAGAGAACAAGAGCGGCTGATCGATGCCCTCCTCACCCTGGCGCGCAGCCAGCGAGGTCTCGACCACAAAGAGCCTGTCGACCTCACCGCCGTGACCAACGAGGTGCTCCACGCCCTAGAGGCGTCTGCGGCGACCAGGGGACTCCAGGTCGACGCCTCTCTCGAAGCGGCCACGGTTACCGGCGACGCCCGCCTCCTCTACCAGCTGGTCTCGAACCTCGTCGACAACGCCATCCGCCACAACATCGCCAATGGGCACGTCCAGGTCGCCCTCGCTGCCAGCACCGCTGAAGCGACGCTCGCCGTGACCAACACCGGGCCCCTCGTTGGGCCAGACCAGATCAGCCGACTTCTCCAACCCTTCCAACGCGGCACCCCGGATCGGACGGCCACCTCGAAGGGCCTCGGTCTCGGCCTGTCCATCGTCGCCGACATCGCCGAAGCTCACGCAGCCAGCCTCGACGTCCTCGCTCGACCCGAAGGCGGCCTCGCCATCACGGTCACCTTTCCGGCCAACGCCCCTACCCGTTCGCAAGACCGGCGGTAAGCCACACCGCTGAGCACGGGCGCGAGGAATCCAGCCTGCGTCGAGGAGGCAGGTCGCGTGGCCGGCTTGGGTGATGTCGTCGGTGATTGCTGGTGTCGTGGTCATCGGATTTGAGCGAAGGCATCGGCTGGTTGGAGCTTGGTCGCTCGCCGGGCACCGACCGCTCCGGCGATGAGGGCCCCGGCAATGGCAAGCAGGACGGCCGTGATGACGGCGGCTGGG
>JBOGGH010000609.1:0-2183 GCA_050743905.1 Acidimicrobiales bacterium | reverse complement strand
GAGCTGGACGAGCGCACCCGCCACGCCGCCGCCGTCCTGGCCTCGACCGGCGTGGCACCGGGGGACCGGCTGCTGTGGTCGGCCGGCGCCGCGCTCCCGTCGGTGGTGGCGCTGCTGGGCGCGCTCCGCCTGGGGGCCGTGGTGGTCCCGGTCGACGCCAGGTGGACGGAGCGCGAGGTGGCGCACGTGGCGGCCGACGTGCGGCCGGCCGCCGCCGTGGTCGCCGCGCCGGAGCAGGCCGGCTGGGTGGCGGCCGCCGGCACCGGGCCGGTGGCGCTGCTCTCGCCCTTGCTCGTCCCGGTGGACGGCCCGGCCCACGCCGCCTCCCGGCCGCCGGCCGGCCTGCCCCTCGGCGAGCCGCCCGCCCTGGACGGCGCCGTGCCGGGCGACCCCGCCCTCGTGGTGTACACGTCCGGGACCACGGGCTCGCCCAAGGGCGCGGTGCTGACCCACGCCAACCTGCTCGCCGGCACCGGGGCGTTGGCCCTCGCCTGGCGGTGGGAGCCCGCCGACCGGCTGGTGCTGGCCCTCCCCCTGTTCCACGTCCACGGGCTGTGCGCCGGGCTGCTGGGGTCCCTGGCGGCGGGCGCGTCCGTGGTGCTGCTGGAGCGGTTCGTCGCCGGCGAGGTGCTGGACGCCGTGCACCGGCACCGCGCCTCGCTGTTCTTCGGCGTGCCCACCATGTACCACCGGATCCTGACCACCGGCCGGGCGGCCGAGCTCGCCCGCCTGCGCCTGTGCGTGTCCGGGTCGGCGCCGCTGCCCGCCGCCCTGTGGGGCCGGGCGCGCCGTGACGGCGGCGTGGCGGTGCTCGAGCGGTACGGCATGACCGAGACCATGCTCACCCTCTCCAACCCCTACGAGGGCGAGCGCCGGCCGGGCGCTGTGGGGTTCCCGCTGCCCGGGGTGGAGGCCCGGCTGGACGGCGGGGATGCGGGCGGTGCCGGCGCGCCGCGGCCCGCGCCGGTCGAGGGGGAGGAGGGGGAGCTGCTGGTGCGGGGGCCGTCGGTGTTCGCCGGGTACTGGGAGCGGCCGGCCGCCACCGCCGAGTGCTTCCAGGGGGCGTGGTTCTGCACCGGCGACGTGGTGGGGGCGGGGCCGGGCGGCTACCTGTCGGTCCGGGGGCGCCGCCATGACGTGATCATCAGCGGCGGGTACAACGTGTACCCCGCCGAGGTGGAGGACGTGCTCCTCGGTCACCCGGATGTGGCCGAGGCGGCGGTGACCGGCACGCCGTCGGACGAGTGGGGCGAGGAGGTCACCGCCTGGGTGGTGACGGCGGGGGAGGCGCCGTCGCCCGAGGCGCTGGCGGCCTACGCGGCCGAGCGGCTCGCCCCCTACAAGCGGCCCCGGGCAGTGCGGGTGGTGGACGCCCTGCCGCGCAACGCCATGGGCAAGGTGCGTCGCAGCGAGCTGCGGTAGCGCCGACCGGCTGGATGCCGGCGGGCGTGCTTCGGGTCTTTCTCGGGATGCGGGCGCGTTCCGTGTCCCGGCGAAATGCTGTGACCAGGGACGACGCGGTCGTTCCCGCTGCCGGGACTGCCGGGCGGGGAGCCCCGTGGATAGCCTCGTGCCGGTGAGGATCGCCTTCGGCACGGACGAGCAGGCCCCGCTCGCCGACGGCGTGGTGGCCCGGCTCCGCGAGGGCGGCCACCAGGTGGAGGTGGTGGCCGACGGCCAGGAGTGGCCGGCGGTGGCCCGGGTGGAGCGGCGGGGCTGAGCGGGCGGTGGTGCCGGGCCCGCGCCCGCTCCCGCCGGCCGGGTCGGCGCGGCCGGGGCTGGACGAAGAGCGCCGGCTCTGGCGCGCCGGCCACGAGTGGGTGGCCGGGCTGGACGAGGTGGGGCGGGGGGCCTGGGCCGGCCCGGTGAGCGTGGGGGTGGTGGTGGTCCACCGAGGCGTGCCGGCGCGCTCCATGCCGCCGTGGCTGCGCGACTCGAAGCTGCTCGACGAGGCGCGCCGGGAGCGGGTCTTCGGCGAGGTGGCCGGCTGGTGTGCCGACGGCGCCGTGGGCCACGCCGCCCCGGGGGAGTGCGACCGGTGGGGCATGGCCGCCGCCCTTCGCCTCGCCGCCTACCGGGCGCTGGCGGCGCTGGAGATCCGGCCCGACGCCCTGCTGGTCGACGGCCCGTACAACCTGCTGCGCGACCCGCGGCCGGACCCGGACCCGGCGCCGGCGCCGGAG
>JBOGGH010000608.1:0-2193 GCA_050743905.1 Acidimicrobiales bacterium | reverse complement strand
GGTGAAGACCCGCCGCCCCCGGTTCCCTACCAACCCTCGGGCGGACGGGGGCAAGCGCCGGGCACGGCGAGCCTCCTCGCTAGTGCCCTGACCACCAACCGGCGCGCGTTTCAAAGTGCATGAAATGACAGTGATGGGATTTTCGGGTCGGTGAGGGGTGCTCCGACCGCCGGGATAGACGACACTGAACTGCCCCACCGGGTAACGACATGGCCGTCGACGGCACCCGAGGCGCGCTGGACCAAGCATCGCCACCGCTTCGGGGCTACGAAGCCGAGCTCAGGCGGCTTCGGCCGTCGCCGCGGCCGGGCGGCCCCAGCGACGCTGTCGCTCCGAGCGCAGACGGGCCCGCTCTCGCCGCAGGCGCTCGCGCATGGCCGGATCACAGTCGTGCTCGTTGCGCCAGGCCAGATAGGCGTGCAACCGGCCGGTCAGCACCGTGTGGTTGGGGTGATCCGAGTTGTTCAACACGAAGTCCCGCAGCGGACCGAAGTGACACTCGATCGGGTTCGCCCACGACGAGTACGTCGGCGTGAAGCACAACTCGTCACTGGATAGCGGGTCCACCAGCTGAAGATCACAAGGTTGTAAGTTGCGGGGCGGGTGGAGACCGAGTGATCGGGGCCTGCCATCCCGCGTCAGGGCGAAGCTGAGGTCGTGCGTCTGGGCCGCCAGTTGGGTCGCTTGGAGCGCGAGTTGGCGGGCCTCCGTTCGCAGCTGGCTGATCGCGACGCCCGCATCGCCGGGCTGGAGAAGCTGTTGGAGGAGTCCCGACGGGCGGGCAAGCGTCAAGCAGCCCCGTTCCGCCACGGCGACGAACCGGCCGAGGAGCCGAAGCGCCCGGGACGCAAGAGCGGCGACGCGCACGGGCGCCACGGTCACCGCATGGCCCCGCCCGATCCGGATCGCACCCTGGAGGCGCCGCTGCCGCCGTGCTGCCCTGACTGTGGCGGCGATATCGAACACGTGCGTGACGCCGAGCAGTACCAGAGCGACCTGCCCGCACTGCCGCCACCCTCTACCACCCGCTTCAAGGTGGCGGTCGGCCGGTGCCGCAGCTGCGGGCGGAGGGTGCAGGGACGTCACCCCGAGCAGACCTCGGACGCCCTCGGGGCGGCGGCGGCTCAGATCGGACCCAACGCCAAGGCGTGGGGAGCCTGGCTGCACTACAGCCTGGGGGTGCCCTTCGCCAAGGTCTCCCGGCTCTTCGCCGAGCGCCTGGGCTTGGCGGTGACCGCCGGGACGATCTGCTCCTCCTCGCAGTCCACCTCGACCGATCTGGTCCCGGTCAACCGCCAGATCCGAGCCCGGGTGAACACTTCGCCGGTGGTCGCCGCGGATGAGACGGGATGGCGCATCGGTGGGTCTCCGGCGTGGGTGTGGGTGGCCACCACGCCAGAGGCCACCTACTACCACGTGGCGCACGGACGCGGGTTCGAAGCCGCCGCCGAGGTGATCGACGCCGATTTCTCGGGCACCATCGTCAGAGACGGCTGGGCCCCCTACCGCCAGTACACCCAGGCCACCCACCAGACCTGCGTGGCTCACCTGGCCAGACGCTGCGACGAGCTGATCGAGGGTCTGCCCGCCTGGGCCAGAGGCACTCCCCGCCAGGTGCGTGACATCCTGGGCGCGGCCCTCGACGCCAGGGACCTCGACCCCACCGAAGGGCGCAAGGTGATCGCTGATCTGACCGAGCGCATCGAGCTGCTCGGCGAGGCGGCCCACCCTCACGACGAGAACCGCAAGCTGGTCAAGCACCTGCTGGTCGAGAAGGACGCCCTGTTCACCTTCCTGGCCGATCCAGCCGTCGACGCCACCTCATGGCGCGCCGAGCACGCGGTGCGACCGACGACGGTCACCCGGAAAGTCTGCGGCGGCAACCGCACCGACCGAGGCGCCACCACCCAGGGGCGGATGATGACCCTGTTCCGCACCGCCACCCAACAACGCGTCGACGCCGTCGAGTTCCTCGTGAACCTGGCCCGAGCCCCCAACCCGGCCACGGTCGCCTTCTTCCCCTGAAACCGGCACACTCAACGAGCCATACGAGTCAAATCGATCCCGCGCGCCCCCGCTATCCGATGACCGCTCGACCTTGGGACGGGTGGCCCGGTACTCGTCCTTCCAAGCGGCCTCTTGCTGCTCGCGCCGGGCCTCGGCGAGGCGGTGCTCGTAGCGGCCGACCTGGAT
>JBOGGH010000607.1:0-2196 GCA_050743905.1 Acidimicrobiales bacterium | reverse complement strand
TAACCGAAGCGCTCCTTTGAGGTCGCGCCACCCGCGTTCGACCTCGTAGAGCTGCTTGTAGGCCAAGGCGAGATCGGTCGGGGTGAGCGTGTCGTCGGAGGTTCGGAGCAAGAACTGGCCGTCGAAGCGTTCCTCGTTGGCGATCGCCCCTTTGTCGATGCGCAGCTTGCCGTCCTTGGTCCGGCGCACGAGCCGGTACAGGGCCGGGGTGGTGCGGAGTTCGCCGACGAGCTCGTCGCGGCGTTGGGTGGTCCAGTCGTCGGAGCCGGCGATCTTTACCTCGAGGTGCGAGACGAGGTTCTGGCGCACCCGGCGGTCTCTGGCGGCCACCTCGGGGTTGTGGCATACGCAGAAACGCTGGGCCCGTGCCCCGTCGCCGAGGCGGACCTCCTTCACCTCCAAGTTGCCCGCCACTCGGTGGTAGCGCCCGGCACGCGCCAGCGCCGCCTTGGCCTCCTTGGACCCGCCGCGGACTCGCTCGGAGAGGATGTAGTGCCCGCCGCCGCCTTGCAGGTAGGCGCGGTTCTCCTTGGAGTTGAAGCCCGAGTCGGCCACCCACACCACCCGGTGCAGCATCCAGCCGGCGAGGTCGTCTTTGATGGTCTTGATGATCGCCTGATCAGAGGTCGTGCCCGGGAAGGTCCAGCAACGGATCGGGATGCCCTCCGCGGTGACGGCCATGCCCAAGACGACCTGGGGGAGGTCGGGCCGATGGTCCTTTGAGTGCTTGTTGAACCGGCGCACGGCACCCTCGTCGGGGCCGTGGTCCCAGTCGGCCTCCTCGCTCGCCTGGCGCTCGCCTGCTGCGGTGTCGAGCTCGACCAAGGGGTCGGGGACGTCGACCTCGAAGTAGGTGGAGGAGGTGTCGACGAAGATCACGTCACACGACAGGTTCAACAGGTTGGCCGTGCGATCGAAGATCCCCTTGGCGATGTCACCGAGCGCGTCGAGCAAGAAGTCCATCGCCGCGTACGCGGCGTCGTCGTCGAAGGGCGCACCACCCACCAGCGCCACGCGCTGGCGGGCCCAGCGCACCGCCGCCAGCTTGGAGGTCGGTTCCAAGCAGCGGTTGGCGACCAGCGCGAACAGCACCTGTTCGACGAGATCTGCGTCGAGCCGGCGCGTCTCGCCGGCGTCCACCAGCGCCTCGGCGATGCCGAGACGTTCCCACAGTGCCCGCAGCACGTAGGCCCCGCCGAAGCGCCGGGAGTCGACGACCTCGACGTCGCTCCCACCCGTCGCACGAACGGCTTCGGTGGGCTCCAAGAACCTCGAGATCGAGCTGACCAGGCGCGCCAGGGCCTCGCGGTCGACCCTGTCGGCCCGCCCGAAGTTGTGGATCACCTTGGCCACCGGTGAGCCGGTCTCGGGGTGACGCTCGTTGTGTGCCAACTGCAGGTAGCTGACCGTCGAGCCGTCTTTGTTGCGGCGCTTGGACTCCCGCAGGTACACGCCTACAACTGTACCGCCTACACCCCACTCTTCCTGGTATTCACACCAATGACGTGTGCCTACAACCTTTGACGCCGCCAACCCTTCCTGAGCGGTCATAGCTGGTCGATCGCCTCGGGCGATGCCCGAACCTGCCTACGAGCTCCGGAAGTCCGGTCAGAGTCTGCAGCCTCAGGTGGCCTAGGCGCAGACCAGACCGGCCCGCGTCGACCCGCCGCTCGTCGCCGGGTCTGTGCGCGTGGCCGGACGTGGCGATCGTGGGCGAGGTCCGCGACCAGGAGCCACTGCGATCAAAACAATCAATGTGTGATCGGGCCGTGGCGGCTGGGGGCGTGTAGGGCGGCCGGGAGCGAAGGGTGGCGTTTGGTCGGATGTGGTGGGGCTTCGTCCTGGTGTTGATTGGGGTGGGTCACCCTTCCCTCGTTTTCCATTGTCGGGCCCGCGGTGAGCTCTCGAGGGTCGGCGTCAAGCGCCGGTCGCACCTGGCCGGTGTGGTCGACGGTGGTGGTGGCTGCTCCCTTGACCGCTTGACCCCGACCCGGCGGCGGCTGAGCGAGACGGGGGCCTCGGGAGCAACCATTGAGGTGTCAAATCCGTGCAGTTGCTCCAAGGAGGTCCCAGATGAGCATGGTATGCGGCCTCGATCTGCATCGAGGTCCGATCACCTTCGACGCGTTGATCCCAGAAAGCGGGGAGGTGTGGCGGGGCCGGATCTGGTCGCCGGATCGGGCCCGGCTGCGCCGC
>JBOGGH010000606.1:0-2202 GCA_050743905.1 Acidimicrobiales bacterium | reverse complement strand
GCGTCCGCCAGGACGTCCAGCCCGTCCGGGAAGGGGAAGAAGGCGTCGCTGGCCCCGGCCCCGCCCCGCGCCCGCTCCCCCGCCTTGCGCACCGCCAGCTCGGCGGCGTCCACCCGGGACTGCTGGCCGGCGCCCACGCCCACCGCCTGGCCGTCGGTGACCACCGTCACCGCGTTCGAGGTGGTGCGGGCGCACAGCCGCCAGGCCAGCACCATGTCCCGCCACTGCGCCTCCGTGGGGACCACCCTGGTCACCACCTTCCAACCCGAGGGCTCGGCCAGGAACCGGTCCGCCTCCTGGACCAGCACCGTCGAGCCCAGGCTCCGGAGCTGGCGGGTGGCCTCCCCGGGCGTGGGGGCGGTGAGCAGGCGGGTGGCCTTGCGCTTGGCCACCAGCCGCTCCACGGCCTCGGGCTCGAAGCCCCGCGCCACGATCACGTCGGCCTGGGGGCCGTAGGCCACGGCCTCGGCGACCTCCCCGGTCACCGTCCCGGCCAGGGCCACGATCCCGCCGAAGGCCGAGGAGGGGTCACCGTCGAGCGCCCGCCGGTACGCAGTGGAGAGGTCCTCGGCCACGGCGGCCCCGCACGGGTTGGCGTGCTTCACGATGGCCACCGCCGGCGCCGGGTCCCGCGCCGTCCCGCCGCCGGCCGCCGCCATCTCGTGCACCAGGCGCCAGGCGGCGTCGGCGTCGAAGATGTTCAGGTAGGACAGCGCGGTCCCGGCGTGCTGGACCACCCCGTCCCACCACGTGAGCGTGCCGGCCACGCGGTAGAGGGCGCCGGCCTGGTGGGGGTTCTCCCCGTAGCGGAGGACCTGGGCCCGCTCCAGGGTGAGGTGGATCGTGGGCGGGAGCGCCGGGCTGGCCGCCTGGCCGCCGGCCCCGTCGCCCGGCGCGGGCTCGGCCCGCTGCCCGTCGAGCCACGCCACGATGGCCGCGTCGTAGGCGGCGGTGTGGGCGAAGGCGGCCCGCGCCAGGCGGCGCCGCGTGGCGTCCGACAGCGAGCCCCCCGACCGCAGCTCCTCCAGCACCGCCGGGTAGTCCGCCGGGGAGGTCACCACGCCCACGTGAGCGAAGTTCTTGGCGGCGGCGCGCACCATGGCGGGCCCGCCCACGTCGATCAGCTCCACCGACGGGTCCGAGTCGAACGGGTAGAGGTTGCAGACCACGAGGTCGATGGGCTCGATCCCCTGGGCCGCCAGGTCGTCCAGGTGCGCGGGCACCGAGCGGTCGGCGAGGATGCCCCCGTGGACCGCCGGGTGGAGGGTCTTCACCCGCCCGCCCAGCATCTCCGGCGAGCCGGTGATCTCGGACACCTGCCGGTGGGGGATGCCGGCCGCCACCAGCGCGGCCGAGGTGTTCCCGCTGGCCACGAGCTCCCAGCCGAGCTCCACCAGCCCGCCGGCCAGTGCCGGCAGCCCGGCCTTCTCGTAGACGGACAGCAGCGCCCTCACGAGGCCCGCGCCGCCCCGGCACCCGCCGGTGCCGCGGAGGCTCCCGACCGGGACGGCACGGCACCGGCACCCGCCGGCACCGGGGCCGCCAGGCGGTCCAGGGAGCCGACCGCCGCCAGCTCCTCCAGCGCCCGCAGCACGGTGGCCGGGTACAGCCGCCGCTCCACCCGCTTGATCCGCTCGTGCAGGGCCTCCTCGGTGTCGTCCGCCGCCACCGGAACCTCCTCCTGGGCCAGCACCGGGCCGGCGTCCATCTCGAGCGTGGCCACGTGGACCGTGCAGCCGGTGACCGGCGCGCCGGCGGCCAGGGCGTCCGCCACGGCGTGCCACCCGGGGAAGGCCGGCAGGAGCGCCGGGTGGGTGTTCAGGACGCGGCCCGGGAAGGCGTCGTGCACCGGCTGGTCCAGCACCGTGCCGAAGCCGGCCATCGCCACCAGGTCCGGGGCGTGCGCCGCGAGGGCCGCCGCCACGTCGGCGGTGTAGCCGGTGCGGTCGAAGGCCGGGCCGTAGCCGCCGCGGGCCCGGCGGTCCACGAGGACGGCGGGGATCCCGGCCGCCCGGGCCACGTCCAGGCCCCGGCAGGGCCGGTCGGCCAGCACCACGGCCACCGGCACGCCGGCGTCCACCATCGCCTCGAGGATGGTCCCGCTGCCCGAGACCAGCACCGCCACCCGGAGGGGCGGGCGCGGAGCGCGATCGCTGGCCGCGGCGTGGGTCGGGCGGGCGCGCACGTCGCTCACGCTACCAA
>JBOGGH010000605.1:0-2205 GCA_050743905.1 Acidimicrobiales bacterium | reverse complement strand
GCGCGGAGCCAGCCGCTGCGGGCCGGGGCCGCGCTGGCCGTGGAGCACGGGCCGGCGGACCCGGGCCTGGTGCCCGACCCGGAGGTGGCGTTCGAGGTGGTCCACGAGGACGACCAGCTCGTGGTGGTGGACAAGCCGCCGGGCCTGGTGGTGCACCCCGGCGCCGGCCGGGCCCACGGCACCCTGGCCGCCGGTCTGCTGGCCCGCTACCCGGACCTGGCGGCGCTGGCCGAGGACGGTGACCCGCTGCGCCCGGGGATCGTGCACCGGCTGGACCGCGGCACCTCGGGCCTGCTCGTGGTGGCCCGGACCCCCGAGGCGCGCCGGTCGCTGGTGGCCCAGCTCGCGGCGCGCACGGCCACCCGCCGCTACCTGGGCCTGGTGGCCGGCGACGTGGCCGGGGAGCGCGGGGTGGTGGAGGCGCCCGTCGGGCGGTCCACGCGGACACCCACGCGCATGGCGGTGTCGGCCCGGGGCCGCGAGGCGCGCACGCGCTACCGCGTGCTGCGGCGCTACGGCGAGCCCCTGGCGTCCACGCTCCTGGCGGTGGCGCTCGACACCGGGCGCACCCACCAGATCCGGGTGCACCTGGCGGCCATCGGCCACCCGGTGGTGGGCGACGAGCGCTACGGCCCCGGCGGGCGCGTGGGGGGGCCGCTCCTCGCCCCCGGACGGCTGTTCCTCCACGCGGCGGAGCTCAGCCTCGACCACCCGGCCACCGGCGACCGCCTCACGTGGCGCTCGGCGCTGCCGCCCGACCTCGCCGCCGCGGTGGCGGAACCCCCGGGGCTGCCGCCCGACTGAGGCGCCGCCCGGTCGTCAGGCGGCGATGTGGGCCCCGACGACGTCGGCGTCGGCCGAGAGCGCGGCCAGCCCCTCCTCCTCGGCGCGCCGGACCCGGCGCACGCCCACGCCCAGCCGCTCGGCCGTGGCCTGCAGCGAGGCGGGCGTGTCGCCGCCGAACCCGAAGCGCAGCCGCAGGACGTCGCGCTGGAGCCCCGGCAGGCGCTCCACGGCGTCGCGCACGCGGTCGCGCACCATCTCGTCGTCCACGTCGGCCGCCCAGTCCTCGTCGTCCGGCGCCACCAGCTCGCCCAGCGAGGTGGCCGAGTCCGCCGCCGCCGGCTGGTCCAGGCTGGCGGCCACCCGGGCCACGTCCTCGAGCTGCTCACGGTCGGCCCGGGTCATCCCCGTGGCCTCGGTCAGCTCCTCGTCGGTGGGGGGGCGCCCGAGCTGCCCGGCCAGCTCGGCCGTCACGGCGTCCAGGCGCTGGAGCCGCTCGCCCACCTCCAGGGGGATCCGGATGGTGCGACCGTGCTGCTGCACGGCGCGCTGCAGGGCCTGGCGGATCCACCAGGTGGCGTAGGTGGAGAAGCGGAAGCCGCGCTCCCAGTCGAACTTCTCGACCGCCCGCAGCAGGCCGAAGGTGCCCTCCTGCACCAGGTCGGCCATGTCCACGCCGCGGTCCTGGTACCGGCGGGCCCAGTGGACCACCAGGCGCAGGTTGGCCGCCACCATCTCCTTGCGCGCCGCGTCGTCGCCCTGGGCCACCCGTTGGGCCAGGGCCACCTGCCCTTCGTGGTCGGGCATCGGGTGCCGGTCGAGGTCGCGCAGCAGCAGCCCGAGGCTGTCCGTGGTGCTCGTGGTCTTCGTCGTGCTCATCGCTCCGCCTGGTCTCGTCGTGTTCGGCCGGGTGCCTCCCTGGGGAGCCATACCCATCCGCACGGCTACAACGCCGGTCCCCGCCAGGGCATTCCATGGGCCGCCGGTCTCACCGGAATTGCGGCCCGGGCCGGGGTGGTGTTGCAGTGGGGCGTGGCGAGCGGGCGGATCTTCCTGGTCAGGCACGGGCAGACCGAGTGGAGCCGCACGGGCCGGCACACCGGCCGCACCGACGTCCCGCTGGAGCCAGGAGGGCGCGCCGAGGCTGAGGCGGTGGGCCGCCTGCTCGGCGGGCACGCCTTCGCGCTGGTGCTCACCAGCTCCCTCGGGCGGGCGGTCGAGACGTGCCGCCTCGCCGGCTTCGGGGACCGGGCGGAGCCCTGCGACGACCTGCTCGAGTGGGACTACGGGACCTACGAGGGACGCACCAGCGACGAGATCCGGGCCGGCCGCCCCGGCTGGACGCTCTGGACGGAGGGGGTGCCGGGCGGGGAGACGGCGGCGGACGTGGGGCGACGCGCCGACCGGGTGGTGGCGCGGGCC
>JBOGGH010000604.1:0-2210 GCA_050743905.1 Acidimicrobiales bacterium | reverse complement strand
GACCGGCGGGGCGGGCCGGTGCTCCCCGGCGGCGCCGTTGGCCCCCGCCGAGCCGTTGGTGCCCGAGCCGTTCCCGTTGGCGTGCCCGTTCCCGTTGAAGTGGGGGACGGCCTTGGCGCCCGCGGCGTGGACGGGCCGGCCGAACGCCTCGTCCACCAGCCTGCCGACCTCGCTGCCGTCGATGCTCTCCTGCTCCAGGAGCGAGTGGGCCACGGCGTCCAGCCCGCGGCGGTGGCGGGTCAAGGTCTCCATCGCCCGCTCCTCCTGCGAGCGCAGGATCCGCTCCACCTCGTCGTCGATCACCCGGCTGGTGTCCTCGGAGTAGTCCCGGGTGTGCATCAGGTCCTCGCCGAGGAAGACCTGGCCCTGGGAGCCCCAGGCCATGGGGCCGATCTCCTCGCTCATGCCCCACTCGCGGACCATCTTGCGGGCCAGCTCGGTGTTGCCCACCAGGTCGTTCGCCGCGCCGGTGGAGAGGTCGCCGTAGACGAGCATCTCGGCCACCCGGCCGCCCATGCGCACGCAGAGGGAGTCCTCAATGTGCGCCCGGGGGTGGATGTGCCGCTCCTCCATGGGGAGCTGCATGGTCACGCCCAGGGCCATGCCGGTGGGGAGGATGGTGACCTTGTGGACCGGGTCGGCGTGCTCCAGCACGTAGGCGAGCACGGCATGGCCGCCCTCGTGGTAGGCGACGCGCTCCTTCTCGTCGTCGGAGAGGACCAGGCTGTCCCGGCGCTGCCCCATGAGCACGCGGTCCCGGGACGACTCGAAGTCCGCCATCTCGATGGCCGGGCTGCCGCGGCGCACGGCGTGCAGCGCGGCCTCGTTCACCAGGTTGGCCAGGTCGGCGCCGCTCATCCCCGGGGTGCCCCGGGCCACGAGCCCGAGGTCCACGTCGGGACCGATCCGCTTGCCCTTGCAGTGGACCTGGAGGATCGGCAGCCGCTCGTCGAGGTCGGGCAGGGGGACCACGATCTGGCGGTCGAACCGGCCCGGGCGCAGCAGCGCCGGGTCCAGGATGTCCGGGCGGTTGGTGGCGGCGATGATGACCACGCCCTCGGCGGGGTCGAAGCCGTCCATCTCGTTCAGCATCTGGTTCAGCGTCTGCTCGCGCTCGTCGTGGCCGCCGCCGAGGCCGGCGCCCCGCTTGCGGCCGATCGAGTCGATCTCGTCCACGAAGATGATCGCCGGGGCCTGCTTGCGGGCGGTCTGGAAGAGGTCCCGCACGCGGCTGGCGCCCACGCCCACGAACATCTCCATGAAGTCCGAGCCGCTGACCGAGAGGAACGGCACCCCGGCCTCGCCGGCCACCGCCCGGGCCAGCAGCGTCTTCCCGGTGCCGGGTGGGCCCACCAGGAGCACGCCCTTGGGGATCTTGGCCCCGATCTCCTTGAAGCGCGCCGGGGTCTTCAGGAAATCCACGACCTCGCTGATCTCCTGCTTCACGCCCGTGTACCCCGCGACGTCGTCGAACGTGGTGGACGGGCGGTCGGCGCTGAACATCCGGGCCTTGGAGCGACCGATGGACATGATCCCGGACATCTGCCCGCGGGCCTGCCGGCTGATGAAGAAGAAGATCAGCAGCATCCCCCCGAAGAGCAGGACGTAGGGGAGCAGCGTCCCCAGGATGTCGCTCGGGGTGGAGAACGTGACCTTCACGCCCTCGTTCTGCATCTCCTTCACGTCGGCGGGGATCACCGGTGTGGGCCCGTTGACCGTGTACTGCTTGCCTGTGGAGAGCTTGCCGGTGATGGTGCCGGAGGTGTTGTCGACGTTGGCTGTGGCCACCTTCTTGGCGTTCACGTCGCTCATGAACTTGGAGTAGGTAAGCGAGGTGGCCGGCGTGTGGGTCAGCAGCGAGGGGACCACGAGCACCGCCAGGACGGCAGCGATCAGGACGAGCCAGATCCACCGCCAGCTCTGGTCGTTCCCGCCCCCGGAAGCGCCCGCGCCCCCCGGGCCACCACCGCCCCTGGGCGGGCGCGGGGGTGTGCCGTCGGACGGTTGCGGGCTCACCGCACCATGCTAGGCGCCTCCTGCGGACGCCGGTGACCGGGGGGTGCAGCCGCCTGCGGCCCCGCCGTCCCGCCCCGTGGGAGCAGGGGCGCAGCGGTAACGTGGCGGCCGATGGCCCAGCACGGCGAGAGCGAGCCGTCCGCCGGGCCAGCACCGGGCGGGAGCGCGGGCGCGCCGGCCCGGCGCCCCCGGGG
>JBOGGH010000603.1:0-2212 GCA_050743905.1 Acidimicrobiales bacterium | reverse complement strand
GTCCCCGAGGAGCCGGCGGCGGCCGCGGCCGCGGGCTCGCCGGACGGGCCGGCGGTGCACGTGGCCCACCCCGTGGCCCGGCTGCGCGCCGAGGGACTGCTGCTCTTCCTCGGGGTGTTCGCCCTGGCCGAGGTGGTGGAGGGCGGCGTGGACACGTGGGGCGTCCTCTACCTCCGCACGCACCTGGCCGCCGGCGTGCTGCTGGGGGCGGGCGCCTACGTGGTGGGCCAGTCCGTGGCGGTCACCACCCGGGGCGCCGGCGGGCCGCTGCTCGGCCGGCTCTCCCCGCGGGTGGCCCTGGTGGTGGGCGGCCTGGTGGCGGGCGGCGGGGTGCTGCTGGAGTCGCGCTCTACGGTGGCCGTGGTCGCCGCCTGCGGGCTGGCGCTCGGCGCCGGCGGTGCCTCGCTGTTCTGGCCGCTCGTCATGAGCCAGGTCACCCGCCAGGCCTCCCGGGCCACCAGCGCCGTGGGCGCCTTCACCGCCGCCGGCTACGTGGGCTGGGTGGCCGGCGCCCCGGTGGTGGGGTGGGTGTCGGACACGTGGGGCCCGGCACGGGGGCTGCAGCTCCTGGCCGCCCTCGCCGGCGTGGTGGTGGTGGCCTCGCTCCTCCACCGGGAGCACCCCGCCCCCGCCTCTCCCCCACGCTGACGCCCAGGCGCGGCTCAGGCGCTTCGCCGACGAGCTCCGGAGGCGGAGGACCGTGATGACGTGACGCGCTCAGCCCGGAGATCGCTGGGCACGGCCGTCACGTCCAGGCCCAGCTCGTGAGCGAGCGCAACCACGGTGGCGAGCGTCGGGTTCGCGTGCCGTGCCGACAGAAGCCGACGTACGGCCTCAGGGCGCGCCCCCATGCGCCGGGCCAGCTCGGCCTTGGTGAGCCCGAGCGCGATCCGTCGCTCGTCGATCACCCGCACGATCCGGTCGACGTCCTCGATCCTCCGTCGGGCACGCTGGTAGGTCGCCTCGTACCCGACGTCCTGTCGTCGTTCCCGGAAGTAGCGCTCCGCTCCCGTCTCGCTGGCCACAGGGTCCTCCTCGCTCGGAGCGTAACATTTATGTTCCGCACGCGCCACGTCCCGGGCCGTCGCGCTCCGGACCGCCGGGGGCCGGACTTCCCGGGGCGCCCCGGGGCCTCGCTCCTCCACCGGGAGGGACGGCGACCGGGCCCGGGGGCACGGTAGATTTGCCGGAGCGGCCGTGACGGTGCCGCGCCCACCCCGCCATGATCCTGCCTCGCATCGAGTCGCCCGCCGACCTCCGCACCCTCGACCGTGACGAGCTGGCCGAGCTGGCGGCGGAGATCCGGGCCTTCATCGTGGAGACGGTCACCACCACCGGCGGGCACCTGGGCTCCAACCTCGGCGTGGTGGAGCTGACGATCGCCCTCCACCGCACGTTCCACTCGCCCCGGGATCCCATCCTCTGGGACACCGGCCACCAGGCGTACGTGCACAAGCTACTGACCGGCCGCCGCTACGGCTTCCGCTCCCTGCGCCAGGCGGGCGGGATGTCCGGCTACCCCAACCGCGCCGAGTCCGAGCACGACTGGATCGAGAACAGCCACGCCTCCACCGTCCTCTCCTACGCCCACGGGCTGGCCACCGCGCTGGAGGCCACGGGGGCCGGCGGGCACGACGGCCGCCGGGTGGTGGCCGTGGTGGGCGACGGCGCCCTCACCGGCGGCATGGCCTACGAGGCGCTGAACAACCTGGGCCACTCGGGGCGCCGGGTGGTGGTGGTCCTGAACGACAACGGGCGGTCGTACGCGCCCACCGTCTCGCTCCTCTCCCGGAGCCTCACCAGCCTGCGGCTCAACCCCACCTACGTGCACACCCGCCAGCGCCTGCGCTCCCTCCTGCGCGACATCCCCGGGGTGGGCGAGCTCGCCTACTCGGGGGTGCGCGGCGTCACCAGCGCCATGCGCGAGGCGGTGTCGCCGCACACCTTCTTCGAGGCGCTCGGCGTGCGCTACGCCGGCCCCATCGACGGCCACGACATCGACCAGATGGAGCAGGCCTTCGCCCACGCCGCCGAGTGGGACGGGCCGATCGTGGTCCACGTCCTCACCCGGAAGGGGCGGGGCTACGCGCCGGCCGAGGAGGACGACGTCCAGCGCCTGCACGACGTGAAGGCGCTCCCGACGGCCGGCCGCGCCGCGCCGCGGATCGCGGGCGGCACCGACGGCGACGCCGGGGGCGACGGCGACCTGGTG
>JBOGGH010000602.1:0-2212 GCA_050743905.1 Acidimicrobiales bacterium | reverse complement strand
GCCCCATACTGGTCGGCATGCCAGCCCAGTTCATCTACACCGTGCGCGACCTCCGGCGGTTCTACCCGCCGGACCGGGAGGTGCTCCGGGGCATCTCCCTCTCCTTCTACCCGGGGGCCAAGATCGGGGTGATCGGGGCCAACGGCTCGGGCAAGTCCTCGCTGCTCCGGATCATGGCCGGGGAGGACGACGGCTACAGCGGGGAGGCCCGCCTCACGCCCGGCTTCACCGTGGGGTACCTCCCCCAGGAGCCGGCCCTCGACCCGGCCAAGGACGTGGCCGGGAACGTGGCGGAGGGGGCGGGCGAGGCCAAGGCCATGGTGGACCGGTTCAACGAGGTCTGCGCTGCCATGGGCCAGCCGGACGCGGACATGGACGCCCTGCTGGCCGAGCAGGCGGAGCTCCAGGACCGCATCGAGGCGGCGGGTGCCTGGGACCTGGACCGCACCTTCGAGATCGCCATGGACGCCCTGCGCCTGCCGCCGGGGGACGCGGACGTGGCCACGCTCTCGGGCGGCGAGCGCCGGCGGGTGGCCCTCTGCCGGCTGCTGCTCTCCCGGCCGGACCTCCTCCTGCTGGACGAGCCCACCAACCACCTGGACGCCGAGTCCGTGGCCTGGCTGGAGCGCACGTTGCAGGAGTACCCCGGCACGGTGGTGGCCGTCACCCACGACCGCTACTTCCTGGACAACGTGGCCGGCTGGATCCTCGAGCTCGACCGCGGGGCCGGCATCCCCTGGGAGGGCAACTACTCGTCCTGGCTGGAGCAGAAGCAGGCGCGCCTGGCCGGCGAGGAGAGGGCCGACCGCTCCCGCCAGGCGGCGCTCGAGCGGGAGCTGGACTGGATCCGCATGTCGCCGCGGGCCCGCCAGAGCAAGGGCAAGGCCCGGATCACCGCCTACCAGGAGCTGGTAGCCGAGGCCGAGGACGCCGAGCGCCGGCCGGACCGCCTGGAGATCGTCATCCCGCCGGGGCCGCGCCTGGGGGACCGGGTGGTGGAGGCCGGGGGCGTGGCCAAGGCCTACGGCGAGCGCCTCCTGGTGGAGGACCTCTCGTTCCTGCTGCCGCCGGGGGGCATCGTGGGCGTGATCGGCCCCAACGGCGCCGGGAAGACCACGCTCTTCCGCATGATCGCGGGGGAGGAGAAGCCCGACGCCGGGACCCTGGAGACCGGCAGCACGGTGGTGCTGGGCTACGTGGACCAGTCACGCGACGAGCTGGACGGCGAGGCGACCGTGTTCGAGGAGGTGGCCGGCGACGCCGAGCGCATGGTGGTGGGCGGCCGAGAGATCCACGCCCGCGCCTACGTGGCCGGCTTCGGGTTCAAGGGCAGCGACCAGCAGAAGCCGGTCGGCCAGCTCTCGGGCGGCGAGCGCAACCGCGTGCAGCTCGCCAAGGTGCTGCGGAGCGGGGCCAACGTGCTGCTGCTGGACGAGCCCACCAACGACCTCGACGTGGACACGCTGCGGGCCCTGGAGGAGGCGCTGCTCGCCTTCCCGGGCTGCGCGGTGGTGGTGAGCCACGACCGCTGGTTCCTCGACCGCGTGGCCACCCACGTGCTGGCCTTCGAGGGCGACTCGACGGTGCGGTGGTGGGAGGGGAACTTCAGCGACTACGAGGCGGACCGCCGCCGCCGGCTCGGGACCGACGCGGACCAGCCGCACCGCATCCGCTACAAGCCGCTCGTCCGCGGCTGACGGCCGGGCTCCCCGTCCAGCTCCTCCCGGGCGGCCCGCAGGCGGAGCGCCACCTCGGCCCGCTCCTCCCGGAACGCCTGGATCCGGCCGAGCGTCTCGTCGAGCCGCGCCAGGAGCTGGTCGTTGGCGGCGATGCCCTCGTCCAGCAGCGCCCGGCGGCGTGCCCGGGGGAGGTCGTCCGAGCGCAGCTCGGAGCGCACGCGGTCGAGCACGTCGACGTCGCCGGTGCCGAGCACGGTGCGGACCTCGGCCAGCGAGAAGCCCAGGAGATCCTGGAGCTTGCGGATGCGCTCCACCCGGGCGACGTCGGCGGGCGCGTACAGGCGCTCGCCGCCGGGGCCGTGGCTGCTGGGCGTGAGCAGGCCGAGCTCGTCCCAGTACCGGAGGGTGCGGGTGGTGAGCCCGGTGAGCTTGGCCACCTCGCCGATGCGCCACCGCACCGCCTCGCGGGCGGCGCCGGGACCGCCGTCCGGCGGGGGCTCCGGCGGCGGGGTCACGTGGCCACGTCCTGCGGC
>JBOGGH010000601.1:0-2214 GCA_050743905.1 Acidimicrobiales bacterium | reverse complement strand
ACCCGGTCGGGCGACGCCGCCCTCAGCAGCGTGGCCACCGGGACCGCCCAGCGCCAGGCCGCCCACCGGGCCACGTCGAGCACGGCCGGCGGCGGGCCCAGCCCGGACACCCCGCTGATGGGCACCGGGGTCACCCCGGGGGGCGGCTCCACCCCCTCGGCCACCACCCAGGCCCCCACGCGGCGGCCGTGCAGCGGGACCCGCACGCGGGCGCCCACCCCCACCTCGTCGCGCCAGCGCTCCGGGACCTCGTAGTCGAACGGGCGCCCGAGCGCCGGGACGTCCGGGAGGACCCGGACGGTGTGGGTCAGAGCCCCAGCGCCCGCCGGAGGTCGTCCACCCGCGGCGTGGCCTCCCAGGTGAACTCCTTGTCGCTGCGACCGAAGTGCCCGTAGGCGGCGGTGCGGCGGTAGATGGGGCGCCGGAGGTCGAGGTCGCGGATGATGGCCGCCGGCCGCAGGTCGAACAGCTCGCGCACGGCGGCGGCGATCCGCTCGGGGTCGACCTCGGAGGTGCCGAACGTCTCCACCAGCAGCGAGACCGGCTGGGCCATGCCGATGGCGTAGGCCACCTGGACCTCGCAGCGCCGGGCGGCGCCGGCGGCCACCACGTGCTTGGCCACCCAGCGGGCGGCGTAGGCGGCCGACCGGTCCACCTTGGAGGGGTCCTTGCCGGAGAAGGCGCCGCCCCCGTGGCGGGCCATGCCGCCGTAGGTGTCCACGATGATCTTGCGGCCGGTGAGGCCGGCGTCGGCGTGGGGCCCGCCCAGCTCGAAGGTCCCGGTGGGGTTGGCCAGCACCCGCAGGCCCTCGGTGTCCAGGTCGGTGGGGAGGAGCGGGTGGATGACGTGCTCGCGCAGGTCCGGCAGCAGCAGCGTCTCGAGGTCGATCCCCGGCTGGTGCTGGGTGGAGACGAGCACGGTGTCGACCCGCACCGGCCGCCCGTCCTCGTAGACCACGCTCACCTGCGTCTTGCCGTCCGGCCGCAGGTAGGGCAGCACCCCCACCCGCCGGACCTGGGACAGGCGCTGGGCCAGGCGGTGGGCCAGCCACACCGGCAGGGGCATGAGGTCCGGCGTCTCGTCGCAGGCGTACCCGAACATCATCCCCTGGTCCCCGGCGCCCTGGGCGTTGAGCTGGTCCTCGCCCCCCGAGCCGGTGCGCAGCTCGAAGGCCGAGTCCACCCCCTGGGCGATGTCCGGCGACTGCCCGTCGAGGGCGACCATCACGCCACAGGTGCGGCCGTTGAAGCCGAAGGCGTCGCTGTCGTAGCCGATCTCGCACACCACGTCGCGCACCAGGGTGGGGATGTCCACGTAGGTCTCGGTGGTGACCTCGCCGGCCACCACCACCAGGCCGGTGGTGAGCAGGGTCTCGCAGGCCACGCGGCTGTAGGGATCGCGGCTCAGGAGCGCGTCGAGCACGGCGTCCGAGATCTGGTCGGCCATCTTGTCCGGGTGGCCCTCGGTCACCGACTCCGAGGTGAAGGTGGTTCTCACGTGCCCTTCCTTTCAGGTGCAGGTGCCGGGCTCTCCGCCGCCAGCCGGGCGGCCACCCTATCCAAGACGGCGTCGGCCACCGCCGCCTTGCTGGCCAGCGGCACCTCGGCCGCGCCGCCGGCGGCGTCCAGCAGCGTCACCGCGTTCGTGTCGTGGTCGAAGCCGGCCCCGGGCGCCGTCACGTCGTTCACCACCAGCAGATCCACGCCCTTCCGGCGGAGCTTGCGCTCGCCGCGGGCCAGCACGTCGTCGGTCTCGGCGGCGAAGCCCACCAGCACCTGGCCCGGGCGCCGGCGGGCCACCAGCCCGGCCAGGATGTCCGGCGTGGGCTCGAGCACCAGCTCGGGCAGGTCGTGCAGCTTGCGCTCGGCCCGGGCCTTCGGACGGAAGTCGGCCACCGCCGCCGCCATGACCACCACGTCGGCATCGGCGGCGGCCTCGGCCATGGCCGCCTCCATCTCGGCCGCCGTCTCCACCGGCACCACCCGGACCCCGGCCGGCGGCAACAGCGGGGAGGCGGTCACCAGGACCACGGACGCGCCCCGCCGGGCGGCGGCCTCGGCCACCGCGTGGCCCTGCTTCCCCGACGAGCGGTTGGTCAGGTAGCGCACCGGGTCCAGCGGCTCGCGGGTGCCCCCGGCGCTGACCGCCACCGTGACACCGGCCAGGTCCCCCCCGCCGGCCAGGTCCCCCCCGCCGGCCAGCAGGTCGAGCAC
>JBOGGH010000600.1:0-2215 GCA_050743905.1 Acidimicrobiales bacterium | reverse complement strand
GGCCTGGGCCTCGGCCCAGGCGTCCACGATCGAGAGCCCGGCGTCGCGCACGAGCGCCGGCAGCACTGCGCCGACGTCCGGGTGGCGGGCCTCCGGCATCGACAGGGGGACGCCGCCCACCCTCCCGGCCGACGTGACGGGCTCCTGGGCCACCACCCACCCACCGGGGCGCACGGCGGCCGCCATGCGGGCCAGCACCACGGCCGGGTCGAGCACGTGCAGGAGGAGGAACCGGCAGAACGCCAGGTCCACCGGCTCGGGCAGGACCAGGTCCTCGCCGGCCTGGGTGACGGCCAGCACCTGGCTGTGGGCGGCGGCGGCCGTGGCCGCCTCGTCCCGGGCGAGGGGGTCGCTGTCCACGGCGTAGACGCGGCCGGTCCGTCCCACCACCTCCGCCAGGGCCACCGAGACGTCGCCGCCGCCGGCGCCCACGTCCACGCAGCGCCAGCCGGGCCCGATGCCGAGCCGGTCGAGGGCCGTGGCCAGCGGCCGGCGGTAGACGTCGTCCCGAAGGCCCTGCAGCGTGCCCATCCCCGCAGTCTCGCACGGGACCCGGCGCCCGGAGCCCCGGTTATCCTCCACGGCGTGAACGTGACGATGCTGTTGTGTGACGCCGCGCAGGTCGCGGACGGCAAGCTCTACGTGCTCGGCGGCGGGTGGTCGATGACCGGGCCGGACCCGGTGCCCTCGGCCATCGCCCTCAAGATCGACGTGGACTGGCACGAGGCCGAGGTGCCGCACCACTGGGAGCTCTTCCTGGAGGACGCCGACGGCCGGCCGGTGATGGTGGAGACGGCGGAGGGCTCCCAGCCGGTGGAGGTGCGGGGCGAGTTCACCGTGACCCACCCGCCGGGCGTGCCCGAGGGCTCGCCCATCGACGTGGCGCTGGCCGTCAACCTCGGGCCCATCCCGCTGGCCCCGGGCACGCGGTTCGTCTGGCGCCTCATGATCGACGGCGAGGCGCTGGCCGGCGCGTCGCTCGGCTTCACCACCAGGGCCCGCCCGGTGCCCCAGGCGGACTGAGGGCCCCGGCCGCCGCCGGCTGGACGGGCGCCCGCCCGCGTACTACACCACGCCTCATGACCGTCCACGAACGCCCCTTCGGCCGCTCCTTCGAGGAGCTCGTGCCCGGCGACGTCTACCGCCACTGGCCGGGCAAGACGATCACCGAGGCCGACGACCACCTCTTCTGCATGATCACCATGAACCACCACCCGCTGCACACCAACGCGTGGTTCGCCGAGCACGAGACGGTGTACGGGAGGAACGTGGTGGTGGGCAACCTCGTCTACTCGCTGGCGCTGGGCATGAGCGTGCCGGACGTGAGCGGCTCGTGCATCGCCAACCTCGAGGTGGAGAGCCTCGTCCACCGCCACCCCACGTTCCACGGGGACACGATCTATGCCGAGACCAGGGTCCTGGACAGGGTCGAGTCGAGGTCGCGGGACGACCGCGGCGTGGTCACGGTGGAGACCAAGGCCTTCAACCAGCGCGGCGAGGAGGTGTGCTGCTTCCGCCGCAAGCTGATGGTCTGGAAGCAGGCGGCGGCGCCGGCCCGGCGGCGCCCCTATGGCGACGACGTCTGGGACTGACGCCCGGAGCGTCGCCGCCCTGCGGCGGGCCGTGCTCCGGTGGGGCGAGGCCCACCGGCGGGACCTGCCGTGGCGCTCGACGCGCGACCCGTGGCTGGTACTGGTGAGCGAGGTCATGCTCCAGCAGACCCAGGCGCCCCGGGTGGTGGATCCGTTCCTGCGGTTCGTGGCGCAGTTCCCCACCCCGGCGGCGTGCGCCGCCGCCGGGGCACCCGCGGCGGTCCGGGCCTGGGCGGGCCTCGGCTACAACCGGAGGGCGCTGCGCCTCCACGCCGCGGCGGTGGCGGTGGTGGAGCGCCACGACGGGGAGGTGCCCGAGGATCTGGACGCGCTCCTCCGGCTCCCCGGGGTGGGCGCGTACACGGCCCGCGCCGTGCGGGTGTTCGCCCACGAGGCCGACGACGCCGTGGTGGACACGAACGTGGCGCGGCTCCTGGCCCGCGCCGTGGCCGGGGCGCCGTTGCGTCCCGCCGAGTCGCAGGACCTGGCCGACCGCCTGGTGCCGCCCGGCCGAGCCTGGGCCTTCAACCAGGCGCTCTTCGACCTCGGGACGGCGCACTGCCGCTCGCGCCACCCGGCCTGCGCCGGCTGCCCGCTGGCCCGCCGGTGCGCCTGGTCGGTGG
>JBOGGH010000599.1:0-2222 GCA_050743905.1 Acidimicrobiales bacterium | reverse complement strand
GGACGTGCCCGAGCGTGGTGACCCGGGACTCGTAGCCGGTCCGCCGCTCGATCTCGTCGCTGAGCCAGGCGCCGATCCCACCCAGGCGGGCGTGGCCGAAGGCGTCGACGGACTTGGGCGACGTGGCCTCGGTGGCGGCCTCGGCGTCCGGCCCGGCCGCCGGGGTGGCACCCTCGGACACCACCACGATGGACGAGTACCGGCCGCTCCCGTGCCGGCGCCGCAGGCGGTCGCACACCTCGTCCAGCTCGAAGGGCACCTCGGGCACCAGGATCTCGGCCACGCCGCCGGCGATGCCGGCGTAGGTGGCTATCCACCCGGCGTGCCGGCCCATCACCTCGCAGACGATCACCCGGTGGTGGGACTCGGCGGTGGTCCGCAGGCGGTCGATGGCCTCGGTGGCGGTCTGGACCGCGGTGTCGAAGCCGAAGGTGCGCTCCGTGCCCGAGAGGTCGTTGTCGATCGTCTTGGGCACGCCCACCACGCGCACCCCGGCCGTGCCGAGGCGGCTGGCCACGCCGAGGGTGTCGTCGCCGCCGACGGCCACCACCGCGTCCACCCCCTGGGCCGCCAGCGTGGCCGTCACCCGGCCCGGCCCGTCCTCGCCGGCGAACGGGTTCGTCCGCGAGGTGCCGAGGACGGTCCCGCCGATGGGCAGGAGGTCCCGGCACCGGTCCGGCTCGAGCGCCACGGACCGCCCGTCCACCACCCCGCGCCAGCCGTCCAGGAACCCCACGCACTCGTCCCCGTGGATCTCGTGGGCGCTCAGCACCACGGCGCGGATGACCGCGTTCAGGCCCGGGCAGTCACCGCCGCCGGTGAGCACGCCGATGCGCACCCTGGGAACCTCCCTGTGCTCGCGCCGGACGCGGCGCCGGTGGATCTAGGAGATGGCGAGCCCGCGGGCCTGGGCGAACCGGGTGCCGACGTCCTCCCAGTTGACGATCGTCCACAGGGCGCTCACGAAGTCGGCCTTGACGTTCTTGTACTGCAGGTAGAAGGCATGCTCCCAGGCGTCGAACACGAGCAGCGGCACCGAGCCGTTGCCCACGTTCCCCTGGTGGTCGTAGACCTGCTCCACCAGCAGCCGCTGGCCCAGCGGCTCCCACGCCAGCACGCCCCAGCCCGAGCCCTGGATCGTGGTCGTGGCCTGGGTGAGCTGGGCCTTGAAGCCGTCGAAGGAGCCGAAGTGCTCGTCCACGGCCGAGGCCAGGTCGCCGGTGGGCTTGTCCCCGCCCTCGGGCGACAGGTTCTTCCAGAAGATCGAGTGGAGGACGTGGCCGGACACGTTGAACGCCAGCGTCTTCTCGAGGCCCACGATGGTGCCGAACTCGCCCTTGTCCCGCGCGTCGGCCAGCTTCTCCAGCGTGGCGTTGGCGCCGCTGACGTAGGCCGCGTGGTGCTTGTCGTGGTGCAGCTCGAGGATCTGCCCCGAGTAGTGGGGCTCGAGGGCGGCGTAGTCGTACGGCAGGTCGGGGAGGGAGTAGTCAGCCATGGGGGATCTCCTGCTCGATCGCTTGTCAGGTCGGCCTTACCCTACCAAGGCGCGGCCGAACCCTCAGCGGGCGCCGACGGCCGACAGGCGGGCCGCCCGCTCGAGCTCGAAGGCGGCTGCCAGGTTGCCCACCACCGCCCGGTCGGTGGGCACGAGGCCCCCGATGCCCGGCGTGGCCAGGTACCCCCCCACGAACGACCGGCGGTTCCGGGCCTCCCACGCCTGGGCCATGGCCGCCAGCCCCGCCCGGCCGGTGGGGTCGCGCTCGAAGGCGGCCTCGGTGGCCACCCGGTGGAACGACCACAGCAGGTCGGCCACGTCGCCCAGGGGCGAGCGGAGCACGGGCTCGGCCAGCCCCGGCGGGATCCCCCCGGGCGAGCAGTCGGCCACCACCCAGCCCTGGTCGGTGCGGGCCGTCCGCCCGAGGTGGAAGTCGCCGTGCGTCCGCACCACCGGCGCCACGAGGTCGCCCTGGCGCAGCGAGCGCAGGGCCTCCCGGGCGCCGGCCACCTCCAGCAGCCCGGGCTCGGCGTCGAGGATCTCGCCCTCCACGCGCTCCGCCCACGCCGCCACGGGCTCGGCCCGGCGCCCGAAGGCGCGGTCCAGCGCCAGGTGCATGCGGGCCACCATGGTCCCGATGGCCCTCGCCTCGGGCCCGAAGTCCCCGCCGGCCCGCTCCGGCAGCCCGCCGGCGGCATAGAGGTCGCGCAGCGAGGTGAGCGCCAGC
>JBOGGH010000598.1:0-2224 GCA_050743905.1 Acidimicrobiales bacterium | reverse complement strand
CCGTCCGCCCCGGTGCCCGAAGGCAGGGCCCCGGCCGGGCCGGCCGTCCCGAGCTCGGCCTTCAACGCCGCCAGGTCGTTGTCCACCTGGGAGGAGGAGGCCACCTTGTCGAGCTGGGCCTGGATGTCTGTGACCGGGGTGTCCAGGTTGGTGAGCGCCCCGGAGGCCAGGAGCTCGTCGATCGCCCCGGCCCGGGCCTGCATGCCGGCGATCTTGTCCTGGGCCCGCTGCATGGTGGCGCCGGCGTCCCCCATGGAGCTGGAGATGCCCGAGACCGCCTCGCCCACCTTGGTCTGTGCCTCGGCGGCGGTGTAGCTGGCCTTCAGCGTCTCCTTGCGGGTGCGGAACTGCTCCACCTGGGCCTGGAGGCGCTGGGAGGTCTGGACCAGCTTGTCCTCCTGCTCGGTGACCTGGTCATGCTGGGTCTTCAGCTCTCCGAGCTGCTCGCCGAGGGCGGCGCGGCGGGAGAGCGCCTCGCGGGCCAGGTCCTCGTTCCCCTGGCTCAGGGCTGCCTTCGCCTGGTCCTGCAGTTTGTCCGCCTGCTTCTGGAGCTGGCCGGCCTGCAGCTCGATGCGCTTGCGGGCGGTGGCCACGTCCGCCACGCTCCGGCGGACCTTGGTCAGGCTGTCGAGCTGCTGCTCGTAGGAGAGGTCGAGGCTCTCCCGCGGGTCCTCGTGCTTGTCGAGCACCTTGTTGGCCTTGGCCCGGAAGATGTTCTTGGTTCGCTGCCACACGCTGGGCACGCTGCTGACCTCCTGTCGGCGCGGTCCTCCTGACGGCGGGACCCGCCACCTACGAGCATAAGGCCCGGCGGAGGTGGGCGGGGTCCGCCCGAGCGGTGCCCGGGCCCCGGGCCGGCCGGGTCCCGGCCGGGTCCCGGCCGGGGTCCCGCCGGGGTCCCGGTAGCCTCCTGGCGTGCTCCACCACCGGTGCCTCCTCACCGTCCACGCCCACCCGGACGACGAGTCGTCCAAGGGCGCGGGCACCGTCGCCCGCTACCACGCCGCCGGGGTCCGCACCGTGCTCGTGTGCTGCACGGGCGGGGAGGAGGGGGACATCCTCAACCCGGCCATGGACACCCCCGAGGTCCGCCGGACGCTGCCCGAGGTCCGGCGCGAGGAGCTCGACCGGGCGGCGGCGATCATCGGCTACGACGAGGTGGTCCGCCTCGGCTACCGCGACTCGGGCATGCCGGGCTCCGAGGCCAACGGGCGCCCGGAGGCGTTCGCCAACGCGCCGCTGGAGGAGGCCACCGGGCGGCTGGTGGCGGCGATCCGTCACCACCGTCCCCAGGTGGTGGTGACCTATCCGGAGGAGCAGTCCGAGTACCCGCACCCGGACCACCTGCGGGTGCACGAGGTGACGATGGCCGCCTGGGAGGCGGCGGGGGACCCGGCCAGGTACCCGGAGGCCGGGCCGGCGTTCAGCCCGCTCAAGCTCTATTACACGGTGTGGCCGCGCAAGCGGATGCTCGCCTTCCACGAGAAGTTCCTCGAGCTCGGCCTGGCCTCGCCCTTCGACGAGAAGTGGCTGGCCCGGTTGAGCCGTGAGGAGCCGGTCAGCACCTCGGTGGACCTCACCGGCTTCGCCGACGTCCGCGGCGAGGCGCTGCGCGCCCACGCCACCCAGGTGGACCCGACCTCGCCGTTCTGGTTCGGCCTGCCGCCCGAGGTCCAGCGCTCGCTCCACCCCTACGACGACTACCTCCTGGCGCGCAGCCGGGTGGGGGAGGCGGACGCGGGGGAGGACGACCTCTTCGCCGGCACCGGCTGACGCTGAGGTACGTGCCGTCCAGGAGCTGGTCGGCCAGGGCGACACGGAGGTCCAGGTCGGCACCGTGGTCGTGTCGCTTCCTCGTTCCCTGGTCCACGTGCTGGCAGTAGCGGCCGAATCGCTGCGCTCCGGCGACGCGGTGGCCGTACTTCGGGAGGACATCGAGGTCAGCCCGGCAGAAGCGGCCCGGTTGCTCGGCGTCTCTCGTCAGTACGTTGACCGCCTGATCGGGACTGGCGCTCTGCCGGTCCGGCGCCTTCCAGGGAGCACCTATCGGAAGATCCCCGCCCGGGCCGTGCTCGCCTACCGGGAGGCCAGCATCCGCAAGCGGCGCCGATGCGTCGAGTACGACGGCCACGCTTGCCGCCGACGGGTGCGCAGATCCCGGGGCGGCCCGCCCGGCGGCGGGAGGGCGGCGGGAGGGCGGCGGGCCTACCCGCCGGCCCCGTGC
>JBOGGH010000597.1:0-2226 GCA_050743905.1 Acidimicrobiales bacterium | reverse complement strand
GCCCACCCGGGCGGCCAGGGTGGCCGGGTGGGCCCGGAGCCACACCACGGTGCCCGACCGCCGGAGCAGGTCGCGGTTGGCCGGGTCGAGCACCGCCCCGCCGGCCACCGACACCACCACCGGGCGGTCGCCGGCCAGCGCCTCCCGCAGGGCCGCCGCCTCCGCCTCCCGGAACGCCGGCTCGCCCACCGTCTCGAAGAGGTCGGGCACCGTCCGGCCGGTGGCCGCCTCCACCTGGGCGTCCGAGTCCAGGTAGGCGCAGCCCAGCCGGTCGGCGAGCAGGCGGCCGACGGTGGTCTTGCCGGCGCCCATCATGCCGACGAGCAGCAGCCGGGTCACCCTCGGGCGGCGGCGGCCGGCCGGGCGGCCGACGGCGTCTCGCCCAGCGAGGCCACGAACCCGTCCCGGTTGCGCACCACCTCGGCCAGCGAGTCCCCCCCGAACTTCCGGAGCGCCTCGCCGGCCAGCACCAGCGCGGCCATGGTCTCGGCCACCACCCCCATGGCAGGCACGGCGGTGACGTCGGTGCGCTCCTTGAAGCTCACGGTGGTCTCCTTGGTGGCCACGTCCACCGTCTCCAGCACCGGCCGGTTCAGGGTGGCCAGCGGCTTCATGGCCACCCGGGCCGCCACCAGCCCGCCGATCGACATGCCCCCCTCGATGCCGCCGGCCCGCGCCGTGTCGCGGTGGTAGCCCCCGGGCTCGTCCCAGCGGATGGCGTCGTGGGCGGCCGACCCCCGCCGGGCGGCCACCTCCCACCCCTCGCCGATCTCCACCGCCTTGACCGCCTGGACGCTCATCAGCGCCTGGGCCAGCAGGCCGTCCAGCTTGCGGTCCCAGTGGACGTGGCTGCCCAGCCCCACCGGCACGCCGTAGGCCAGCACCTCGGCCACGCCGCCCAGGGAGTCGCCCTCCTTGGCCGCCGCCTTGACCGCCGCCACCATGCGGGCCTCGGCCTCCGGGTCGAAGCAGCGGACGGCGGACGAGTCCACCCGGTCACGGTCGCCCGGCTCGGGGCGCACGCCCTCGGCGGCGCGCTCGGGGCCGAGCTGGACCACGTGGCTGAGGACGGAGACCCCCAGGTGGCCGAGGAGGAGCTTGGCCAGGGCGCCGGCCGCCACCCGGGCCGCCGTCTCCCGGGCCGACGCCCGCTCGAGGACGTCGCGGGCGTCGTCGAAGCCGTACTTCTGCATGCCGGCCAGGTCGGCGTGGCCCGGCCGGGGCTGGGTCAGCACCTTGGCGGGGGCGCCCGGGGCCGGGGACATCTCCTCGGTCCACTTCCGCTCCCACTCGGAGTTGCCGATCTCCACCGCCACCGGCGAGCCGAGGGTCCGGCCGTGGCGGACCCCGCCCAGCAGGCTGATCTCGTCCGCCTCGAACCGCATGCGAGGCCCGCGGCCGTAGCCGAGCCGGCGGCGGGAGAGCTCGCCGGCCACGTCCTCCACCGTCACCGGGAGGCCGGCGGGGAGGCCCTCGACCACCACCACCAGCGCCCGGCCGTGGGACTCGCCGGCCGTCAGGTACCGCAGCACGGGACTCACCGTACCCGCCCGGGTGAGCAATTGGCCTACCCGTACGGTAGCTACAGGCGGCCTACCCGCCGGGGTGCAGCCAGAGGTTGGCCAGCGTGCCGCCCCACAGCACGCCCACCACGGCGCCGGCGGCCAGCGCCGGCCCGAACGGCAGCGAGGTCTTGCGCCCGGTGCCCTGCACGGCCATCTTCACCAGGCCCACCGCGGCGCCCACCACGAACGCCACCAGGAACCCCAGGTACAGCTCGCCGTAGCCGAGCCAGCCCAGCCCGGCGCCGATGACCCCGGCCAGCCGCACGTCGCCGAAGCCCATGGACCGCGGCGCCACGAACCAGATGGCGAAGAACACGCCAAAGCCCACCGCGCCGCCGATCGCGGCGCGCAGCAGGTCCCCCCAGTCGCCGGCGGCCGCCGCCGCCCCCACCAGCGCCACCGCCATCAGGCCGAGGGTGGGGTAGACGAGGAGGCGCGGCACCAGGCCCACGCGGACGTCGGCCACGGACACGGCGACAAGCCCGGCGAAGAGCACGCAGTAGGCGGCCAGCTCGGGGACGGCGCCGAACCGCAGCGCCGCCCCGGCGAACAGCGCGCCGGTGACCACGGCGGCGGCCACCCGCTCGGCGGTGCCCGGGGGGGCCGGCACCACGGCAAGCGCGGGCGCCGGCGTGCCACCGGCCTCGTCGCCGGCCGGCGC
>JBOGGH010000596.1:0-2226 GCA_050743905.1 Acidimicrobiales bacterium | reverse complement strand
GAGCCGGCGGCCGCCCCCGGGCCGGCCGCCCAGGGGCCGCTCGCCGGCACGCGGGTGCTGGACCTCTCCAGCGTGGGACCGGCCGCCCGCTGCACCCGGCTGCTCGCCGACTACGGGGCGGACGTGGTGAAGGTGGGGCCGGTGCCCTCGGCCGCCGGCACCCGGACCGAGCCGCCGTACTTCGCCTACAGCGGCCACCGCGGGATGCGTCGCGTCCTCGTCGACCTGAAGGAGGCCGGGGGCCGGGCGGCCTTCCTGGCCCTGGCCGCCCGGGCCGACGTGGTGGTGGAGAGCTTCCGCCCGGGCGTGGTCGACCGCCTCGGGGTGGGCTACGACGCCGTCCGCGCGGTGAACCCGTCCGTGGTCTACTGCTCGACCACCGGGTACGGCCAGCAGGGCCCGCGGTCCGCCTGGGCCGGGCACGACCTCGACTACCTGGCCGTGGGTGGGTACCTGGCGGCCGGCGGCCCGAGGGGGGACGGCGGCCCGCCGCTGCCCGGCGCCACCGTGGCCGACGCCGCCGCCGGCGGCCTGCACGCCGCCTTGGCCGTCACCGCCGCGCTGGCCGGGCGGTGGACCACGGGGGAGGGGGCCTACCTCGACGTGTCGGTGGCCGACGGCGTCCTCTGGCTGATGTCGCTGGCGCTGGACGAGCACCTGGCCACCGGGGCCGGGCCGGGGCCGGGCCACGACATCCTCTCCGGCCGGTACGCCTGCTACGACACCTACCCCGCCGCCGACGGCCGCTGGCTGGCGGTGGCGGCCATCGAGCCCAGGTTCTTCGCCAACCTCTGCCGCGCCCTCGGCTGCGAGCGGTGGGCGGACCGCCAACTGGACGACGCCGTGCAGGACGAGATCCGGGCCGACCTGCGGGCGGCGTTCGCCGCCCGGGGCCGCGACGAGTGGGTCGAGGAGCTGGCCGGCGCCGACACCTGCGTGGCCCCGGTGCTGACCGTGGCCGAGGTGGCCGCCGACCCCGAGCTGGCCCGGCGGGGCGCCGTGATCGAGGCGCGCCACCCCGCCCGCGGGACGCTGCGCCAGGTGGGCCCGGTGCTGGCCGGCATGGCGCGGCCGGACGGCCCGGTGGCGCTGCCGGACCGGTCCGCCACGGCCACCGAGGCGCTGCTGGAGGAGGCGGGGGTCGACCCGGCGGTGGTCGGCGACTGGCTGGCGAAGGGAGCGGTGGCGTGAGCGACCCGGTGGCCGAGGCGCGGGCCCTGGTGGGCGTGGAGCAGTACCCCGAGAGCGGCGAGTTCCCGGTGGAGATGGGCTACGTGTGGACCTCGTGCGCCTCGGTGGAGAACGGCAACCCGCTCTTCTGGGACGAGGAGGTGGCCCGGGAGCTGGTCGGCGGCCGGGTGGCCCCGCCCACGATGCTCTCGGTGTGGTTCCGGCCCCACCACTGGGCGCCCGGCCGGGAGCGGCCGGCGCTCCCGCTCCAGGTGCACTTCGACCTGAAGGAGCGGCTGGGCCTGCCGGAGGCGGTGATGACCGACAACACCATCACCTTCTACGAGCCGGTGCGCCCGGGCGACCGGCTCCGCACCCACCAGGTCCTCCGTTCCGTGAGCAGCCAGAAGACCACCAAGCTCGGCACCGGCCGGTTCTGGGCGATCGACGTCGTGTACCGGAACCAGCGCGGCGAGCTGGTGGGCGTGGAGCGCTACACCGGCTTCGGCTACCGGAGGGCCGGGTGAGCCCCGCCCCGCCCCGGCTGCTGCTGGGGGACGTGGCGCCCGGCCAGGCCCTGCCCGAGCTGCGCCACGACGTCACCGCCACCACGGTGGTGCTCGGCGCGCTGGCCAGCCGGGACTGGCGGCCCATGCACCACGACAAGGACTTCGCGGTGGAGCGCAACGGCACCCGCGACATCTTCCTCAACACCCCCAACCAGGCGGCGTGGTTCGAGCGGTACCTGACCGACTGGACCGGCCCCCACGGCCGCCTCGGCCGGGTGACCTTCCGCATGCGGGGCTCGGTCTTCCCCGGCGACACCCTCGTGATGGCCGGCCGGGTGGAGGGGACGGCCGTGGACGCCGCCGGCTGCGGCTGGGTCACGGCGGCCATCGAGCTGTCCGTGGACGGTGACGTGAAGACGACCTGCGCGGCGCGCGTGGCCGTGCCCCGCGACCCGGACGACAACCCGTGGGCCCGCCGAGGCGAGCGGTGGCAGCCCGACCCGCCCGACCCGCCAGACCAGCCCGACCCGCCCGACCCGCCCGACCC
>JBOGGH010000595.1:0-2235 GCA_050743905.1 Acidimicrobiales bacterium | reverse complement strand
CCGCGGTGGGGGCCGCCGGGGCGGGCAGCGCGTCCATCGACGGCGTCCCCGTGCCGCCGCTCCGCCCGGTGAAGGGCGTGGTGCTGCGGCTGCGCGGCGCGCCGCTCCTCGAGCGCACCGTGCGCGGCCTGGTCCGCGGCCGGCCCTGTTACCTGGTCCCCCGGGCCGACGGCTCCCTGGTGGTGGGGGCGACCGTGGAGGAGCGCGGCGAGGACCGTGCCGTGCAGGCCGGGGCGGTCCACGCCCTGCTCGACGACGCCCGTGCCCTGGTGCCCGGCATCGACGAGCTGGAGCTGGTGGAGTGCTCGGCCGGCCTGCGCCCGGCCACCCCGGACAACGGCCCCTACGTGGGCTGGACCCCGGTCCCCGGCGTGGCCCTGGCCACCGGCCACTTCCGCAACGGGATCCTCCTGGCCCCCCTCACGGCCGAGGCGGTGGCCGCCCTGCTCGCCGGGCGACCGGTGCCGGCGGCGCTGCGGGGGTTCGGCCCGGACCGGTGATCACCCTCAACGGCGAGCCCGTGGACGTGGATGACGGCACCACCGTGGCCGACGTGGTGGCGGGGCTGTGCACCACCGACCGGGGGGTGGCGGTGGCCGTGGACCGGGAGGTGGTGCCCCGTTCCCGCTGGGCCGAGGTGGTGGTCCCGCCCGGGTCCCGGGTGGAGGTGGTGACGGCGGCCGCCGGCGGCTGACGGCCGGCGTGCCAGACTGGCCCGGTGGCGGGGAAGACGGCGCTCGTGCTGGCCGGAGGGGGCGCCAAGGGGGCCTTCGAGGCCGGTGCGGTCAAGTACCTGGTGGAGGAGGAGGGCGTCGTCCCCGACGTCATCACGGCCACCTCGGTGGGCTCCATCTGCGCCGCCGTCCTGGCCCAGGCCCGCACCCACGCCGAGCTGTGCCACCGGGTCCGGGAGCTCCACGACGACCTGCTGGCCATGACCCACACCGAGCTGGTCTTCGCCCGGCAGCCGTGGCTGGCCGCCCTCGAGGACACGCCGTTCGGGGCGGCCGTCGACGCGTACGTGAACGAGCGCACCCGTCCCCCGGTGCCGGGCGACCCGCCGGCGGTGCCGCACCCCCGGCGGCGGCGCCTGCGCACGGCAGCGCGCGCCGCACGGTCCCTCCCCCGCCTGCTCCGGGCCCGCCGCGCCTACTCCCACCGCACCAGCTCGGTCCTCAGCCTGGACCCCCTCGCCGCGGCCCTCCGGCACGGGGGCACGGTGGCGCCGGTGGACCCGGCGCTTATCGCCCGGCCCGGCCTCGACCTGCGCATGGCGGTGACCGCGCTGGGGGCGGGGGTGCTGCGCTTCGTGACCGGCGAGGGCGTGCTGGTGGAGGCGGACGGGGTCACCCCGGTGGCCGGCGCCGGCCGGGTGGACGTGCTGGAGGGCGCCCTGGCCTCGGCCAGCGTGCCCCTGGTCTTCCCGCCCCGCCCCCTCGCCGGGGACGTGTACGTGGACGGCGGGGTGGTGGACAACGTGCCGGTGGGGGCGGCGGCCCGGCTCGGCGCCGACCGCATCGTCGCCGTCCTGGCCGTGCCGCTGGCCCAGCCGCCGGACCCCCGCGACTTCACCCAGGTCACCGGGCCGGGCGTGTTCCTCCGGTCCGTAGGTGCCATCGCCTTCACCGGGCGCCAGCACGCCAACCTCGGGGCGTGGCTGCCCCCCGGCACGTCGCTGACCGTGATCGACCCGGTGGTGGACGTGGTGGGGCCGTTTGAGGTGGCCCAGGGGCTCATGCTGCTCGACATGGACTACGGCTGGATGCGGGCGGCCGACGTGGTGGCCGAGGTCGACGGGGAGACCCGCCGCCGCGCCGCCGTGGCCACGGACGCGGTGGCGACGAACCGCACCCGCTCCTGGCACCGCGAGGAGGCGGCGTGGCGCGCCGGCCGCGCCCACCGCGCCGACGTCGAGGAGATCGACCGCTGCAAGGCGGCGGTCCGCGACGCCGTCGCCGAGCGCAAGGGCCTGGGCCTGCCCACCCCGCCGGACGCCGAGCGCTGGTGGACCGGGCACGAGGTCCACCGGGGGCCCGCACCCCAGGGGCTCAGCTCCTAGCGCACGTGGGGGCTCCAGCCCCGCCCGTCCCACCACCGCTCGCCGGACATCCCCGACGGGTCCGGGTACCAGCCCGCCGGCGGCAGGGGCACCGGCACCAGCGGCGGGGGCTGCGGTTGCGGCTGCGGGGCCAGGCGCGACGGCAGGCGCCGGCGCACCACGAGCAGGTGGACGAG
>JBOGGH010000594.1:0-2238 GCA_050743905.1 Acidimicrobiales bacterium | reverse complement strand
CGTCTCGCCGGGCCGCCACCTCGTCCAGGATCGCCAGGCCCACCCCGGGGTCCTCGGTCACGTCGAACACCGGGCCCACCACCACCGGGCGACCGGAGGCGGCGGCCAGCCGCCGGTGCCAGCGCAGGTCGGCCTCCCGCTCGGCCCGCCCCTGGAGGAGCGCGGCGTTGGCCATGGTGAAGAGCCCCGGTCCCGGGCCCTGTCCGAGCACGCCGGCCAGGGCCAGCAGCTCCGCCTCCCCGCAGACCTGGCCGGGCAGGGCGGCCCCGCCGGGACCGGGGTTGCCCACCACCTGGTCGGTGGAGAAGCCGAGGGCGCCGAGCTCGAGGCCCCGGCGGAGCAGGTCTCCCATGGCCGCCAGCTCGGCGGGGGTGGCCTCCCGCTCGTGGCAGTCCGGGACGCCCATGACGGCCGCCCGGAGGGGCACGTGGCCCACCTGCCCGGCGTGGTTGACGGCGACCTCCAGGCCGTCGAGGCGGGCGGCGTAGGAGGCGAGGTCCGACCAGTCGAACGGCACCCCGGCCTCGATGGAGGCCTCGGGGATCTGCTCGACCGTGCTCATGGCCGCCACCACGTACCGCCGCACCGCCTCGTCGGGGACCGGCGCCAGGCCGTAGCCGCAGTTGGTGGTCACCACGGTCGTCACGCCGAAGCACGACGACGGGGTGACGTCCGGGTCCCAGAAGAGGCTGGCGTCGAGGTGGGTGTGCGGGTCGATGAAGCCGGGGGCGAGCGCCAGCCCCCGCCCGTCCACCTCCTCGGCGGCGCGCCCGTCCACGCGGCCCCCCACCGCGGTGATGAGCCCGTCGCGCACCGCCAGGTCGCCCTCGTGCGGGGGACCGCCGGTCCCGTCGACCAGCAGCGCGCCCCGGATCACCAGGTCGTGGGAGGGCCGGCCGGCCACCCGGTCCCTACGCCCCCACGGCGCGCCGGGTGGCGCCCAGCATCCCGCCGATGCCGGCCACCGGCGCGTCCGGGTCCCACCCGGGGCCAAGGTGGGCCATGAGGTCGGGGAGGTGGATGCCGAAGAAGCCGGCGGCGCCGTCCACGAACATGGCGCGCTTGGCCGCGCCGTCCAGGTCGTCCCGGTCCCGGAGGATCTCCACCGGGTCCGGCCAGGCGCCGTCCTGGTGGGGCCAGTCGCTCGCCCAGAGCACGTGGTCGGCGCCGACCGTCCCGGCGGTGAGGGCCAGGCCCACGTCCGCCGGCTCGCCGGAGATCACGCACTGGTCCCGGAACTGCTCCAGCGCCGACCGCCGGCGCTCGCCGGCCACCAGCGCCATCTTGGCGTAGGTCTCGTCCAGGCGGCCAAGCCAGTGGGGCAGCCAGCCCACGTCGCCCTCGAAGAAGCCCATCCGCAGGTCGGGGAACCGCTCGAGCACCCCGCCGTCCACCACGTGCATGACGGCGAGCTGGAGCTGGAACGGCACGCCCATCTGCCACTGGGCCCGGTTGGCCAGGTGGCGGACGAGGCCGAGCGTGGGGCTGGCCGGGTTGGAGGCGTGGACCACCGCCGGCCGGCCCGCCGCCACCAGGTCGGCCCAGATCGGGTCGAGCGCCCGGCTGCCCAGCGACTGCCCGGACGGGGTGGGGATGGGCGAGAGCATGACCGTGGTCGCCCCCTCTCCCAACGCCCAGGCCAGCTCGTCCCGGGCCCACGCCAGGTCCACCAGCGGGAGCACGGCCGCCCAGCGCAGGCGACGTGGGTCCGCGGCGGCGAAGTCGCGGATCCACTCGTTGTAGGCGTGGGCGCTGGCGGCGACGAAGCCGTGGTCGGGCAGGTCGTCCAGGCCGAGGGTCATGGTGGGGAACAGCACGCTGGCGGCGATCCCCTGGGCGTCCATCAGCTCCAGCCGGCGCCGCGGCTCGTGGACGCCGGGGTCCACCTCGGCGTCCAGGTCGATGTCGAGGCGGCCTCCGGCGCTCAGGCCGCCGGGCGTGCACAGCGACCCCAGGCTCCACTCGAAGCTGATGTCGTGGCCGTAGAAGGTGACCACCTCGGCCCCGTCCACCGCCTGCCGCCGCCAGGCGACGTCGCGGTAGCGCTCGGGCAGCCGCTCCTGCCACAGGGAGAAGGGCTCCATCACGTGACCGTCGGCGTCGATGATCGGCAGCCTCACCGGATCCCTCCCTGTGGCACGCCCCGCCACCGCCGAGCCCGGCGGCGACTCCCGTGGCCGACGATAGTGCGGCCCGCCGGGCGTGCGTGCCGGCGCCCCGGCGGCGCCCCGCCACCGC
>JBOGGH010000593.1:0-2245 GCA_050743905.1 Acidimicrobiales bacterium | reverse complement strand
CCCGGGGCGCGGCCGCGACCGGGTCCGCCGCCATCTACGATCGCTCCAAGGAGCGTCCACCATGCATGATGCCATCTTGACATGTGGAACACAGCGGTTCAACAATTGGGGGATGGCCGCCACGCTCGACGTCCCCTTCGACCGCCTCTACATCGGGGGGGAGTGGCGCCCACCCCGGGCCGGCGGCACCTTCGCCGACCTGGACCCCTCCACCAGGGAGCCGATAGCCGAGGTGGCCCGGGGCGCGGGTGCCGACGTGGACGACGCGGTGTCGGCGGCCCGGGCGGCGGCGGACGGGTGGGCCAAGCGCTCGCCGGCCGAGCGCGGGGAGATCCTGCGGCGGTGGGGCCGGCTGATCCGCGACCACGCCGAGGAGCTGGCCGTCATCGAGGCCCGCGACGTGGGGAAGCCCATCTCGGCCGCCCGGGTCAACGTCGCCGTGGGCGTGGGCAACCTCGAGTACGCCGCCGGCTACGCCGACAAGGTGATGGGGGCCACGCTCCCCTCGAGGTCGCCGGACCACACCGGCCTCACCTGGCGCGAGCCGTGGGGGGTGTGCGCGGCGGTGCTGGCCTGGAACGTGCCGGCCATCATGTACTGCTCGGCCGCCGGCCCGGCGCTGGCCGTGGGCAACACCCTGGTGATGAAGCCGTCGGAGATGGCACCGCTGGTCACCCTGGCCCTCACCGCCCTGGCCGCCGAGGCGGGGATGCCGCCCGGCGTGCTGAACGTGGTGTCCGGGCTCGGCCCGGAGGCGGGGGTGGCGCTCACCTCCCATCCGGGGGTGGACCACGTCTCGTTCGTGGGGTCGGCGGCCACCGGCCGGGCGGTGATGAAGGCGGCGGCCGAGAACCTGGTGCCGGTGCGCCTGGAGCTCGGCGGGAAGTCGCCGAACGTGGTCTTCGCCGACGCCGACCTCGACCTGGCCGTCCCGGCCATCGTGGGCTCGATCACCGAGAACGCCGGCCAGAACTGCTACGCCGGCTCGCGCCTGCTGGTGGAGCAGTCCGTCTACGACACGGTGGTGGAGCAGGTGGCGGACCGGATGGCCGGGCTGCGCCTCGGCCGCTGGAGCGACGACCTCGACATGGGGCCGCTCATCAATGCCGCGCAGTACGACCGGGTCCTGGGCCACGTGGCCGGGGCGGTGGCCGACGGGGCGCGGGTGGTGACCGGCGGCGGGCCGGCCACCGAGGGCGACCTGGCAGCCGGGTGGTTCGCCCGGCCGACGATGCTGGACAAGGTGGACGCCTCCATGGCCATCGCCCGCGAGGAGGTGTTCGGGCCGGTGCTGGCGGCCCAGCCTTTCGGCTCGATGGCCGAGGCGCTGGAGCTGGTGGACGCCGCGCCCTACGGCCTCCTCGTCAGCGTCTGGACCGACGACCTCTCCCGTGCCCTCACGGTGGCCCGGGAGGTGCGGTCCGGCCAGGTGTCGATCAACGAGTTCGCCAACTCGTACATCCTCGGCCTGCCGTTCAACGTGGCCAAGCAGAGCGGGTTCAACCACGGCGGCGGCTACAACGCCGTGCTGGAGACGACGCGGGAGAAGGCGGTCACCATCCGGCTCTCGCCGCGGTGACCGGGCCGGGACGAGCGGTGGACGCCAGGGCGGCCGCCTTCGCCGACCGCGTGCGCCGCGGCGAGCCGGTGGTGGGCACCTTCGTGAAGCTCGCCGGCCTGGAGCCGGTGGACCTCGCCCTCCGGGCCGGGCTCGACTTCGTGGTGGCCGACGGCGAGCACAGCCAGCTCGGCCCGGACGCGGTGGCCGCCCTCGTGCGGCACGCCGCCGCGGTGGGCCTGCCGGCGGTGGTGCGGATCCCGGCGGTGGACGCCGGCCTGGCCAACCGGTACCTGGAGGCCGGGGCGGCCGGCGTCCAGGTGTCCAGCCTGACCACCGCGGCCGAGGCGCGGGCCCTGGTGTCCGCCATGCGCTACCCGCCGGCCGGCACGCGCAGCGTGAGCGCCGCCCAGCCGGCCGCCGGCTACGGCGAGCGGCCCCTGGCCGAGTACCTCGAGGCGGTGGCCGCCAGCCCGCCGCTGGTGGTGGGGCAGATCGAGACCGCCGCCACCGCGGACCCGCTGGGCGAGGTGGTGGCCCCGCTCGACGTGGCCTTCATCGGGACCACCGACCTCTCGGTGGACATGGGCGTGCCCGGGCGCGCCGACGACCCGCGGGTGGTGGCGCGGATCGGCGAGGTGGCGCGGGCGGCCGCCGCCGCCGGCGGGGCGCGCCTGGGGGGATGGG
>JBOGGH010000592.1:0-2252 GCA_050743905.1 Acidimicrobiales bacterium | reverse complement strand
CGGTGGTCCTCATGACATACCCGGCGGCGGCCGACGCCGTGCAGGCCATGCGGGCCCTGGCCGGTTCGGCCGTGGGGGGGGAGCTGGTGGTGGCCGGCCGCTGGGACGGCACGCCCGGGCGGTCCGCCCTGCGCGGCGTGGCGCTCGTGGTGCCCGGCCCGGCGGCCGCCGGGATCTGGATCCTGCCGCACCAGCTCGAGCAGGCCACGGTGCGCAAGGCGCTCACCGCCGCCCTCGCCCGGGCGCCGGTGGTCGGCCACCACGTCAAGGAGCTGCTCCGCTCGCTCCTGCCGCTGGGCACCGACTGCACCGACCTCGTCATGGACACGGCGGTGGCGGCCTACCTGCTGGACCCGTCCCGGGGCGACTACTCGCTGGCGTCGCTCGTGGAGGAACCGGTCGGCGGGAGCGCCGGGGGCGCCGGGGACGACGGCGGGGAGGCGCCCGGCCCGGGCCGCGGCGCGCCCCGGCAGCTCACCCTGGAGCCCGGCGGGGCCCGGGCCGACGACCTGGTGGAGGCGGCCGACGAGGCCATGGCCGTCCACCGGCTGGTGGCGCCGTTCCGGGCGCGCCTGGACGCCGAGGGTCTGGGCCACCTCCACGACGACGTGGAGTGCCCGCTGGTGCGGGTGCTGGCCCGCATGGAGGTGGCCGGGATCCGGGTCGACGTGGAGGAGCTGCGGCGCGTGGCCGACGAGCTGGTGGCCGAGACCCGCCGGCTCGAGGCGGAGGTCCACCGGCTGGCCGGGCGCGAGTTCAACGTGAACTCCACCCCCCAGCTCCGCACGGTCCTCTACGACGAGCTCGGCCTCACCCCGGGCCGCAAGACCAAGACCGGCTACTCGACCGACGCCGCCACCCTGGAGTCGCTGCGGGCCGACCACCCCGTCGTGGACGCCCTGCTCGCCTACCGGGAGGTGGAGAAGCTGCGCTCCACCTACGGCGAGAGCCTGCTGGCCGAGGTGGCCTGGGACGGGCGGATCCACGCGTCGTTTCGCCAGACGGTCGCCCGCACCGGCCGGCTCTCCTCGGACCGCCCCAACCTGCACAACATCCCGGTGCGCAGCGAGGCCGGCAAGCGCTTTCGGCGCGTCTTCGTGCCCCGGCCGGGATGGAAGTTCCTAGTGGCCGACTACGACCAGATCGAGCTGCGGGTGACCGCCCACCTGTCGGGCGACCCCGGGCTGATCGCCGCCTTCACGTCCGGGGCGGACGTCCACCGCACGGTGGCCGCCGGCGTCTACGGGGTGCCCCCCGAGGAGGTGACCCACGGCCAGCGCGAGCGGGCCAAGATGGTCTCCTACGGCCTCCTCTACGGCATGGAGGCGTTCGGCCTGGCCCGGCGGCTGTCGGCCGGGGTGGACGAGGCCAACGAGATCATGGCCCGCTACTTTGACGCCTTCCCGAAGGTCCGGGCCTACATGGACGGGACCGTGGCCGAGGCCCGCCGGCGGGGGTTCACCCGCACCGCCCTCGGGCGGAAGCGGCCGTTGCCGGACCTCGACAACCGCAACTACCGGACGCGCCAGGCGGCCGAGCGCCAGGCCATGAACGCCGGCATCCAGGGGCTGGCCGCCGACCTGTTCAAGATCGCCCTGGTGCGCCTCGACCGGGCACTGGAGGAGGGGGGCCTCTCCAGCCGGCTGGTGCTCCAGGTGCACGACGAGGTGATCGTGGAGGTGACCCCGGCCGAGGCGTCCCGGGTGGCCGAGCTGACCCGGTCCGTCCTCACGGGGGCGGCCGACCTCTCGGTGCCCCTCGAGGTGAGCATGGGCACCGGCGGCTCCTGGGACGGCGCCAAGGCCTGATGGCGGCCCCTGCAACGAGCGTTTGTTTGCATAGTGCATGTATACTGTGGGAATGAAATCAGTTTGTCTATTGACAGGATGAGGAAAACGTAGTTAGATGCATTGAGGAGGGAAAAGGAGGGGACGGGGGGAAGGGAGTAGTCATGGCCGAGCCGGCCGATCGAATGCCGCGCTGACGGCGCGGCGCACGAACGGCGCCCAGTGCGTCGTCAAGCACAACCGGCTCCTCGGGGTGGTCAGCCCGCCAGGGCGGCGGGCCGTGGCCATCCGACGGCGGCGTGGACCGGCATCGAACTGTCCAACCAGCCCCGACGGAGGTCCCCTTTCGATGTACCGACCCACACCCACGCTCCCACCCGTCCCTGCGGTCGTCCTTCCCGGCAGCCGCACACCCAACAGCCCCGACCGCCAGGTCCGCCACGGCCGCCACGGCCGCCCGCCCCA
>JBOGGH010000591.1:0-2255 GCA_050743905.1 Acidimicrobiales bacterium | reverse complement strand
CCGTGGGACCGCGGGGACGCCGAGGGGCGGCCCCGAGGGCTCCGGGACGCGGTGGCGCAGGTGGCGGTGGCGGCCCGGCAGGTGGCGGGCACCGGGAGCGCCGAGCAGGTGGACCGGGCCGTGGAGATCGTCCAGCGGGCGCGCAAGGAGCTCTACCAGCTCCTGGCAGAAGGCTGAGGGCCGATGGCCGATGGCCGATGGCCGGGGGCCGGGGGCCGGGGGCCGAGGGCTGAGGGCCGGATAGCCTGAGGTCGGCCGGCCGCGACACCGAGTGGCGGCCGCACCGCACCGGACAGGACGCACCTATGACCGTCACCACCATCGAGCAGCCGGCACAGGCGCCGGGCGCCGCCGGCGACGTGATCCGAACCGTCGGCCTGACCAAGATCTACGCCCACACCGACTTCCGCGCCGTCGACGAGCTCGACCTGACCGTGCGGGCCGGCGAGATCTTCGGCCTGCTCGGCCCCAACGGCGCCGGCAAGACCACCACGGCCGGCATGCTCACGACCCGGGTGGTCCCGACCTCGGGCACCGCCTACGTGGGCGGCATCGACGTGGTGGCCCACCCGTCGCTGGCCAAGCAGATCCTCGGGATCGTGAGCCAGCAGAACACGCTCGACCGCCAGCTCTCGGTGTGGGAGAACCTCTACTTCCACGGCCGCCTCTTCGGCATGGGGGCGCGGGAGTCCCGGCAGGCGGCCGACGAGCTGCTGGAGAAGTTCCAGCTCTCCAAGTGGGCCAAGGCCTCGGTCTACGCGCTCTCCGGGGGCATGGCGCAGCGCCTGATGGTGGCCCGTGCCATCTTCCACCGCCCGGCCGTCCTCTTCCTGGACGAGCCCACCGCCGGGCTGGACCCGCAGAGCCGCCTGGCGCTCTGGGGGATCCTGCGCGAGCTGAACGCCGAGGGGCAGACCATCCTCCTCACCACCCACTACATGGAGGAGGCCGACCAGCTCTGCGGCCGGGTGGCCATCATGGACCACGGCCGGATCCTCGCCCTCGGCACCCCGGCCCAGCTCAAGCAGGGCGTGGACGCGGACACCATCGTCACCGTCCGGGCCTCCGGGCCGCCGGACGAGCTGGCCCGGCGCTTCACCGAGCACCTGGACGACGTCACCCGCACCCGCCCGGTCGAGGGCGGCATCGAGCTGCACGTGCGCCGGGGCGAGCGGCTCCTCCCGCGGGTGGTGGCGGCCGCCGAGGCGGGCGGCCTGGAGGTGGCGGACGTGGCCGTGGCCGAGCCGAGCCTCGAGACCGTCTTCATCAACCTGACCGGCAAGGACCTGAGGGACTGATGGCCCGGGTGGGAGGTGGGCGATGACCGCCGTGGCGGAGCCGCAGGTGCACCAGCACATCGAGACCGCGCCCACGAGGTCGACGGTCAGCTCGAGCCGCGTCGCCCTGAAGGCGCTCATGCTCCGCGACCTCGTGGTGCTGTGGAAGAACTTCTGGGAGTTCGTCATCCGCACGCTGGTCCAGCCGTTCCTGCTGTGCTTCGTCTTCCTCTACATCTTCCCGAAGATCGGGCAGGGCATCGGCGGGGGCGGCGGCGCGGCCAGCGAGTCGGACTTCGCCACCGTCCTCGTCCCCGGCGTGGTGGGCATCTCGATCATGTTCCAGGGGATCCAGGCGGTGGCCATGCAGATGGCCCAGGAGTTCGGCTTCACCCGGGAGATCGAGGACCGGGTGCAGGCCCCCTGCCCGATCTGGCTGGTGGCCGTCTCCAAGGTGCTCTCCGGCGCGGTGCAGGGGCTGATCTCGGCGGCCATTGTGCTGCCCATCGCCTCGGTGGTGCACGCCTCCGGCGTGGAGGCGCGGATCTCCCTGCACTGGTGGGTGATCGTCACCATCGTGCCGCTGGCCTGCGTGGCCATGACGTCGCTCGGCCTGCTGCTCGGGACCTCGTTCGAGCCGCGCAACATCGGCCTGATGTTCGGCTTCGTGGTGCTGCCGGTGACCTTCCTCGGCGGCACCTACTACCAGTGGACCCGCCTCGGGCCGGTCCAGCTCGGGGGCTGGCACTGGCTGCAGACGGTGGTCCTCGTGAACCCGCTGATCTACGTGAACGAGGGGATGCGGGCCGCCTTCACCGACGCCTCGCACATGCACCTCTACGTCGTGTACCCGGTGCTGCTCGGGTTCTGCGCGCTCTTCCTCGGGCTCGGGCTGCGCAACTTCCGGCGCCGGGTGCTGTCGTAGCGGTCGGGGGCGCGACGGTGACCGAGCGGGACCGGGCTGCCGCCGCCCCGGAC
>JBOGGH010000590.1:0-2258 GCA_050743905.1 Acidimicrobiales bacterium | reverse complement strand
GTCCGGCGCCGTTGCGCGACCTCGCCATGCGGAGCGGGGCCTACCTGGCCGGCCGCGAGGCGGTGGGGATGGTGATCCGGCTCGCCGGCGTGGTGCTGGTGGTCCGCGAGATCGGGCCGGGTGCCTACGGCCTGTACAGCGCGGCGGCGGCGTTCGTGGTGTTCGCCGCCACCCTGGCCCAGATGGGGGCCGAGGTCTACCTGGTCCGGTCGCCGGGGACGGTGCCGGGGCGCCGCAACAGCGAGGTCTTCTCCTTCCTCGTGGTCTCGACGGTGCTGGTGACGGTGCTGGGGCTGGGGCTGACGTTCCTGGTGGGCCCGTGGCTGCGGCCGGTGGGGGTGGTGCTGCCGCTCCAGGTGCTCCTGCTGTCGGTCCCGATCAACGTCCTCTGGGCACCGGCCCAGGCGGCGATCGAGCGGCGGCTCGCCTTCCGGCGGATGGGCCTGCTGGAGCTTGGCGGGGACCTGGCCCTGTACGGGACGGCGGTCCCGCTGGCGCTGTGCGGGTTCGGGCTGTGGTCGCTGGTGGCCGGGTACTTCGCCTGGCAGGCCTGGCTCCTGGTGGGGAGCCTGGTGCTGTCCCGGATGCGCCCGCGGCCCGCCTGGTCGTGGGCCACCTCGCGGGACCTGCTGCACCACGGGCTGACCTACTCGCTGTCCACATGGCTGGTGGCCCTCAGGGGCAGTGCCGCGGTGCTGATCGTGGGCACGTTCGCCGGGGCCACGGGCGTGGGGTTCGTGAGCTTCGCCCAGCGGCTCGTGACAACGCTGAACTTCACGTCGCGGGGCGTGCACCGGGTGGGGATCGCCGCCATCGCCCGTGCCGGCCGGCCGGACCGGCCGCGGCTGAGCCGCGCCATGGAGGAGGGGACGCTCCTCCTGATGCTGGTGGCCGCGGCGCCGTTCGCCGCCTTCGGGCTGGCGGCGCGCTGGCTCGTGCCGGCGGTGTTCGGGGGCTCGTGGGACCCGGCGCTCCCGCTCTTCGTCCTGCTGGCCGTGGTGGCCGTGCTCAAGGTGCCCTCGACCGTGCAGTGCACGGTGCTCTTCGCCCACGGGCGCAATCTCCCGGTGGCCCTGGCGGCGGGGATCCAGCTCGTGACCCTGTCGGTGGGGTCGGTGCTGCTGATCCACACGTTCGACCTGGGGCTGGTGGGCTACGGCTACGCAAGCCTGCTGATGCTGCTCTCGATCGTCTGCACCCACCGCGCCGCGGCCCGGTACGGGGTGGTGCGCTACCGCCGGCTCGTGCTGCCGGTGGTGGGGCTGGTGCCGCCGGTGCTGGCACCGGTGCTGCCGCTGCCGTGGGTCTGGTTGACCCTGCTGCCGGCGGCCGTGCTGTGCCTGGTGCCCCCCACGAGGCGGGAGATCGTGCAGCTCACGCGGGTGGTGGCGTCGCTGCTGCCCGGCCGGGCGGGCGTGCCCGCCGTGGTGCCGGCACCCGCCGCGGTAGTGGCACCGGCCGTGGTGCCGGTGACGTCGGTGGACGGGAGCGGCGGGCCACCGCCGCCTGCCGACAGGGGAGGGGATGAGATGAGGTTCAACGGGACCTTCGCGCCGGGCATGCTGCGCCTGCCGGGCGGCGGGACGAGGCAGCGGCGTGCCGCGCCGTCGGACCGGCGGCCGCCGGTGACGGGGCTGCCGGAGCCGGCACCCGCCACTACGGCGCCCGACGTGGATCCTGCCATGGCACCGCCCGAGCCGGTCGCTGCCACCGCGCCGCCCCAGGCGGCTCCGTCCATCGCTCTGGACGCCACCCTGCCCGAGCCCGCCCCCGTCGTCCACGAGCCCGGCCGCCCGGTCGCCGTGGCCGACCCGGTGGCGGCGATGCTCGCACCGGCGGACGACGGCCACGGCGACGGGCAGGTCTCGCTGGGCACGCTCCTGGCACGCGCCGGACGGCTCATGGGTGCGCTCGACGGCACCGGGGGCAGCCTGCTGGTGGGCGCCTTCGAGGTGGTCGGCCACGCCAACGCCAACGGCAACGGCCACGGCCACGGCCACGCCAGCGCTGACGGCCACCCCAACGGCCACGCCAACGGCAACGGGGCAGCGGCCGACCGGGCGCTGGTGGGCGCGGCCGCCGGCGCCCTCCGGGCCGAGCTCCGCTTCGACGACCCGATCGCCTGCGTGGACTCCAGCCTGCTGGTCGTCGCCGCACCGCTGGTGCCCGGCGCCAGCGACGGCCCCACCACGGCGGCCCATCTCTATGACGCCGTCGGCCGGGCGGTGGAGGCGGCCGGCGGGGCCGCGCTGCCCGGC
>JBOGGH010000589.1:0-2259 GCA_050743905.1 Acidimicrobiales bacterium | reverse complement strand
CTCCCACGCCCGGCACCGCTCGGCCACCGGCGCCGGCGGGGCGGCGGTGCCGTGGAGCGCGCCGGGGCGTCCCACGGCCACCGGGTGGCCCTCCACCACCCCCCGCGCCCCCAGGCCGGGCAGCGCCCGGAACCGGTCGGCGTCGGGGAGCGGGCCCACCTCGTCCCGGGCGGCCGCCGCCACCGCCCGGGCCACCAGGTGCTCGGACGCCTGCTCCACCGCGCCCGCCCACCGGAGCAGGTCGGTGCGCGCCACGCCCGGCGCGCACTCCACCCCGGCCAGCACCATCCGGCCCTCGGTGACGGTGCCGGTCTTGTCGAGCACCACCGTGTCCACCTGCCGGGAGGTCTCCAGCGCCTGGTACCCCTTGAAGAAGATGCCGCGCCGGGCCCCCTGCCCCGAGGCCACCAGGAGCGCGGTGGGCGTGGCCAGGCCCAGGGCGCACGGGCAGGCGATGATGAGCACGGAGAGGGCGGCGTTGAAGGCCTGCTCGCCGCCGCTCCCGGCCAGCAGCCAGCCGGCCAGGGTGGCCAGTGCCGCCACGATCACCGCCGGGACGAACACGGCCGAGATCCGGTCGGCCAGGCGCTGCACCGCCGCCTTCTGGTGCTGGGCCTCCTCCACCAGGCGCACCATGTGGGCAAGTTGGGTGTCCAGCCCCACCTCGGTGGCCCGCACCACCAGCCGGCCGCCTGCCGCCACCGTGCCCCCCACCACGCGGTCGCCGGGGCCCACGTCCTCGGGGACCGACTCGCCGGTCATGGCGCTGCGGTCCACGGCGGCGTGGCCCTGGAGCACCTCGCCGTCGGTGGCCACCGTCTCGCCGGGCCGGACCACGAACCGCTCCCCCACCCGCAGCGCCGCCACCGGTCGGCGGCGCTCGGACCCCGTGTCGTCGAGGACGGCCACGTCCTTGGCGCCGACCGCCGCCAGGGACCGCAGGGCGCTGCCGGTGCGCCGCTTGGACGACGCCTCGAAGTACCGGCCGGCGAGCAGGAAGGTGGTGACGCCGGCGGCGACGTCGAGGTAGATGGACCCGCCGGACTCGTGCGAGAGCACCCAGAGCACGGACTGCTGGGCGTGGCCGGTGTCCTGGAAGAACATGGCGTAGAGCGACCAGGCCGTGGCCGAGATCACGCCCAGGGAGACCAGGGTGTCCATGGTGGAGGTGCCGTGGAGGGCGTTGCGGGCCGCCGCCCGGTGGAAGGGCCAGGCCGCCCAGGTGACCACCGGCGCCGCCAGCACCATTAGCAGCCACTGCCACCCCGGGAAGCGCACGGAGGGCACGAGGGAGAAGGCGATCGAGAGGTCGCAGAGCGGCATGAACAGCAGCCCGGCCACCACCAGCCGCCGGCCGAGCTCGCGCACCCGCCGGTCGGCCTCGGCCTCCTGGGCCTCCAGGGTGGCGCGCTGCCCGGCGACGGTCGCCGTGTAGCCGGCCGACTCCACCGCCTCCACCACGCGCGCCACCGGCACCCCGGGCGCCATCGCCACCCGCGCCCGCTCGGCGGCGTAGCTGACCGTGGCCTCCACGCCGTCGATCCGGTTCAGGCGGCGCTCGATCCGGGCCGCGCACGCCCCGCACGTCATGCCGCCGATGGCCATGGAGACCTCGGTCGTCTCGGGTGCCCGTTCCCCGATGAGCTGGACAGTGGTCACGCTCGGTGCGGCCCCGTTCCGTCGCGGTGGGCGCCGTGCCCACCTGGGCTGTTGGTGCTCGGTCGGTGGTGCTGGTGGTGGTGGCCGGTCGCCGGCGACCGTACGCATACTACGCTCTGTAGTAGTGCCGCACGAGCGCCGGGCCGTCCCCGTCCGAGCCATCCTGCCACCGGGAGGCCACCGCCGCGGCGCCCTCGTCTCGGCGCTCGGCCTCCTCCTCGCCGTCCTCCTCGCCGGGTGCGGGCCCGGCGGCACGGCGGCGAGCACGGCGCGGGGCGACGCGCTCGCGGTGGCCGCCATGCCCGGGCTGGGCCGCGTGCTCGTGGACGGCGCCGGCCACACCCTCTACCTCTACGTGCCCGACCGGCAGGGGGGCCGCTCGCGGTGCTCGGGGAACTGCGCGCGCCAGTGGCCCCCGCTCATCGCCGCCCCCCACGCCCGCCTCGGCCCGGGTGTCCGCCGCTCGCTGGTGGGCGAGACCCGGCGCCCCGGCGGCGGGGAGCAGGTGACCTACGCCGGCTGGCCGCTCTACACCTGGCGCAACGACCTGGCGCCGGGCCAGGCCACCGGCGAGGGGCAGGGGATGGGCCTGTGGTGGGC
>JBOGGH010000588.1:0-2259 GCA_050743905.1 Acidimicrobiales bacterium | reverse complement strand
CGCCGCACCCGCACCCACCGTGCCCGTCCCCTCCGCCTCAGGCGGCGCCGAGCACCGGCGACGGCGTGAAGGTCACCGGCATGGACTCGATCCCGCTGATGAAGTTGGACTCGCGCTGGGGGGCCGGGCCCCCGGAGGCCAGCGCCAGGTCAGGGAGGCGCCGGAGGAGCTGCTCGAACATCACGCGGAGCTCCAGCCGGGCGAGCTGGTTGCCCAGGCAGAAGTGCGCGCCGAACCCGAACGCCACGTGGGGATTGGGGCTGCGGGTGATGTCGAAGGTCTCGGGGCGGGCGAAGATCTCGGCGTCCCGGTTGGCGGACGGGTAGAGGAGCATCACCTCGGCCCCCTCCGGGATCGTCCGGCCGTGCAGCTCCACGTCCCGGGTGGCCGTCCGCACCATGTTCTTGATGGGGGTGACCCACCGCAGCATCTCCTCGACGGCCGAGGGCAGGAGCGAGGGATCCTCCAGAAGCATGGCGAGCTGGTCCGGGTGCTGCTGGAGCGCGTGCATGCCGCCGGAGATCACGTGGCGGGTGGTCTCGTCCCCGCCCACCAGGATCAGCAGCGACTCGTGGACCAGCGAGTCGTGGTCGAGGCGGTCGCCGTCCACCTCCGCGTGCACCAGCACGCCCACCAGGTCCTCGTCGTTGCCGCTGGCCCGGCGTGTGGCCAGCACGGGCTCCATGTAGGCGGTGTACTCCACGAACGCCTGCGTGGCGCCCTCGAGGGCGCCGGGTGTGGACATCCCCTGGGAGCGGAGCATCTCGTCGGACCAGCGGAGGAGGTCGTCACGGTCGGCGTCGGCCACGCCCAGCATGTCCCCGATCACCGCCAGGGGCAGCGGCGCCGCGATGTCCTGGACGAAGTCGCACGAGCCGCGCTCGCAGACCCGGTCGATGAGCCGGTCGCAGATGGAGCGGACGTGGTCCTCCATCTCGCGCACCCGGGCGGGGGTGAAGCCCGAGCTGACCAGGCGGCGCCGGCGCACGTGCTCCGGGGCGTCGAAGTCGATCATCATCGGCAGCGGGGGGAACTTGGGCCGGATGCCCCCGGCGCTGGAGAAGGCGGCGGGGTCCGTGGAGGCCGCCTTGACGTCCTGGTAGCGGGAGAGCGCCCACAGGTCGTTGGCGGCGTCGTGGAAGGCGGGGGCGTGCTCCCGCATCCAGGCGTAGGCCGGGAACGGGTCCCCGGCAAAGAACGCGCCGCTCATGAGGTCGATGCCCAGCTCGGCAGGCGGTACGGGCTCGGTCCGCGGTGGCGTCATCGTTCCCCTCCTGGTCGGGCACACGGTAGCGCGGGACGAGAACACGTTCTCGTGTCCCGCCCTGCCGGCCGGCGTGCCCCCGGCACCTCCCGGGGTGGATAGGGTCTGTGCATGGCCGACCAGGCCGACTTCACCGATCTCGCCATGGAGTACATGCCGGCGCTGTACAGCGCGGCCCTGCGGATGACCCGCAACCGCTCGGACGCGGAGGATCTGGTCCAGGAGACCTACCTCAAGGCGTACCGGGCGTTCGGGAGCTTCGCCGAGGGCACCAACCTGAAGGCCTGGCTCTACCGGATACTGACGAACACCTACATCAACGCCTACCGGGCGGCCAAGCGGCGGCCGGAGACCTCGGACGTGGAGGACGTCGAGGACCTCTACCTGTACCACCGGATCGTGCCGCTCGACGGCCAGGGACCGGACCGGAGCGCCGAGGAGGTGGCGCTGGACAGCTTCACCGACGACGAGGTGAAGGCGGCGATCGAGTCCCTGCCGGACGCCTTCCGGATCGCCGTGCTCCTGGCCGACGTCGAGGGCTTCTCCTACAAGGAGATCGCCGAGATCACCCAGGTGCCGATCGGCACGGTCATGAGCCGCATCCACCGGGGAAGAAGGGCACTCCAGAAGGCGTTGCACGAATTCGCCGAGTCGCGGGGCCTCGTGGCCACGGGGCCCGGTCCGGCGGAGTGACGGGAGGATCGACGGTGGCCGAGGGGGCAGCAGGCGGGGGCGCCGGGGGGTGCGGTGCGCAGGGCGGGCCGTCCGGGCTCGACTGCGACGAGGCGGTCCACCAGCTCTACCACTACCTCGACGGCGAGCTGACCGACGAGCGGCGGCAGGCCATCGCCGTCCACCTGGACGCCTGCGGCTCCTGCGCCGACGCCGCCGGGTTCGAGGCCGAGCTCCGGTCGGTGATCGCCAACCGGTGCCGGGACCGGGTGCCCGAGGACCTGCGGGCCCGCGTCGCCGGCGCCATCAACGAGGAGGCGCGC
>JBOGGH010000587.1:0-2264 GCA_050743905.1 Acidimicrobiales bacterium | reverse complement strand
GTTCCCACACCGCGTCGGCCCACCGGCGGCCGACGGGCCGGGGAAAGACGATCGGGGTGCGCACCCCCGCGGCCCGGTAGCGGGCCACCTGCTCGGCGCACGCCGCCGGCGGCCCGTGGGCCACGAACCTGTCCACCAGCTCGTCGGGGACCAGGTCGGCCGCCGCCTCCCGGTGGCCGGCGGCCAGGCGGGCCTGCACCGCCGACACCAGCTCCGGGTCGCCGGCCTCGCCGTAGAGCGCCGCCGCGGCCGGGTGGAGCATGTAGTCGAGGACCACGTCGCGGGCCGCCGCCAGGGCCAGCTCGGCGTCGTCGCTCACGCAGCAGGGGATGACGCAGGCCACCTCGGGCTCCGGCAGGCCCGGGGCGCGGCGGGCCGCCGCCTCCCGCAGGTGCCGCAGGCGCCGGCCCACCGCCTCCACGGGGCAGAGGTTGAGGATCACCCCGTCGGCCACCCGGCCGGCGAGGCCGAGCATCCCGTGCTGGAGCGCCGCCAGGTGGACGGGCACCGGCACCGGCACCGTGCGGTCGAGCTCCAGGCCGTCCACCCGGAAGTAGGTGCCGTGCACGTGGACCGGGCCGCCGGCACAGGTCTGGCGCACCACCTCCACGTACTCGGCCATCCAGGCCGCCGGCGACACCGGTGGCAGGCCGAGGCGCTCCTCGTTGAGGTGGGCGTTGGCCACGCCCAGGCCGAGGCGGAACCGGCCGCCGGAGGTCTCCTGCAGGGTCATGGCGGTCATCGCCGCCACCACCGGCTGCCTGGCCCGCGCGTTGGCGACCGCCGTGCCGACGGCGATCGTGGTGGTCTCCGCCAGGAGGTGGTGGCAGATGGCCAGGGAGTCGGCCACGCGCTCCGCGATGTATACCGCCTCGAAGCCCGCCTCCTCGGCCTCCCGGGCAAGCCTGGCCAGGTCTGACCCGTGCGAGCCGCTCCGGGTGGGCAGGGAGAGGGCGAGGCCGGCACCTGTCGCCGCTGGTCCCATGCTTCCATCGCCGCCGGCGAGCGCCACGTCCCACCCCCTTTCCCGCGGAGACCGTAGGACCGAAAGACCTATCGTTCAAATAGCTCTTTCTTCGCCGTTACCGTCTTTTTTACCTATGCTTTCACGGCCCCTGCACGATGGCCGGCCAAATTGCATACTATCCATCGCCGACCGGGTCGACCACCGAGGAGGTCCCACGATGAAGCTTGCCCGCTGGCGCCCGCCCGACGGCCGGGCCGGGTTGGGCGTGGTCGTGGATCCGGCGCGCGGAGGCCCGGGGCCGGTGGAGGTGGCCGACGTCACCGGGCTGGTCCCCGGCGCCCACCTCCCGCTCGACCTGGCCCGCCTGCTCATGGCCGGCGGCGGGACCGGGGTGCGGGACGCCGCGCGCCGGGCGCCACGGGTGGCGGTGGAGCCCGCCTGGCTGCTGGCGCCGGTCCCCCGGCCCGGCGCCTTCGTGGCCATCGGCTACAACTACCGCGCCCACGCCGAGGAGGTCGGGGCCCCGGCCGAGCCCGGGTTCCCCCTCTTCTTCCACAAGCACCCCTCCTGCGTGGCCGGCCCCCGGGCGCCCATCCCGCTGCCCGCGGGCTGCCGCGCGCTCGACTACGAGGGCGAGCTGGCGCTCGTGGTGGGCCGTGCCTGCCGCGACCTGCCGGCGGAGCGGGCGCTCGAGGTGGTGGCCGGATGGCTGGCCTGCGACGACGTCTCCGCACGGGACTGGCAGGGCCAGAGCCCCACGGTCACCCTCGGGAAGTCCCACGAGGGATTTGGCCCCCTCGGGCCCTGGCTGGTGACGCCGGACGAGGTCGGCGACCCGGGGGACCTGGGGATCCGCACCTCGGTGAACGGGGAAGCCCGCCAGGACGGCCGCACGTCGGCGATGGTGCACGACGTGCCCACCCAGCTCGCCGTCCTCAGCAGCCGCTGCACCCTCCGGCCCGGCGACGTGCTGACCACGGGCACCCCGGCGGGCAGCGCGCAGAGCATGGCCGAGCCGGCCTGGCTGGCGCCGGGCGACGTGGTGCGGGTGGAGGTCGAGGGGGTGGGCTTCCTGGAGAACGAGGTCGTGGCCCGGCCGCCCGTGCCCTGGGTCGAGGAGCTCCCGGCGGCGGGGGCCGCGATCGGCACCGTGGGGGCGGCCCGGTGAGCGGGGGCGGTCCCGGAGCCGGTGGTGGTGGCGCCGGTGGTGGTGGCCGCGACGGCGGGTGGAAGGTCCTCCTCACCGACCATCCCTGGCCGGGCACCGAGATCGAGCAGGCCATCGTCCACGCCGCCG
>JBOGGH010000586.1:0-2264 GCA_050743905.1 Acidimicrobiales bacterium | reverse complement strand
GGCCCCGGGATCGGCCGCCGCCGGGGCGGGCCCGGCCGGAACGCCCTCGGCCGGGGAGGCCGACGGCGCCACGGCAGGCTCGGCCGGAGTGGCCGGCGTGGCTGGGGCAGCGGACGCTGCCGGGGCGGACAGGGCCTGGGCGGCCCGGCCCGGCCGGTCCCGTTCCCCGGCCAGGGCCCGCTCCACCCGGGCCAGGCGGTCGCCGAGCGCGGCCGCCGAGTGGTCCAGCTCCGGCCGGGCCAGGCGGACCAGCGCCACCTCCAGCACCACGCGCGGATCCGGGGCGTCGCGCATGTCGACCTGGGCCCGACCGAGGACCTCCATGGCCCGCACCACCCGCGGCAGGCCCAGCCGCGCCACCTGGGCGGACCGGTCGCCGCCGGTCACGAGCTGGGGCGCCATGGCCGAGAGGAAGACCTGGCGGAGCTCGTCCACCAGCTCGGCCGCCAGTTGCTGGGGCGCCCACCCGGCCTCGTGGAGCGCCGCCACCACGACCAACGCCTGCCCGGCGTCCTCGTCACCCAGCGCCTCCACCACCCCGTCCACCCCGGGCCCCGCGTCCTCGGCCGACCCGGTGGCGGCGACCTGGTCGAGGGCGGAGAGCGCGTCGCGCGCCGAGCCCCGCCCCCGCCGCACCGCCACCGAGAGCGACGCCTCGTCCAGGTCCAGCCCGGCGGCGGCGTTGACGTCCCGCACCAGCCCGGCGAGGGCCTCTGTCCCCAGCAGGCGGAACTCGAAGTGCTGGGTGCGGCTCCTGATCGTCGGCGGCACCTTCTGCGGGTCCGTGGTGGCCAGGACGAAGATCACGTGGCCGGGGGGCTCCTCCAACGTCTTGAGCAGGGCGTTCGCCGCCGCGGTGGACAGCATGTGCACCTCGTCGACGATGTAGACCTTCCACCGGCCCGGCGTGCCCAGCGCCGCATGGGCGATCAGGTCGCGCATGGCGTCCACCCCGTTGTTGGACGCGGCGTCGAGCTCGTGGACGTCCAGCGAGGTCCCCCGGGTGATCCCCACGCAGGACGCGCACTCGCCGCAGGGCTCGCCCTCCTGGGGGTCCAGGCAGTTGAGGGCCTTGGCCAGGATCCGGGCGGTCGAGGTCTTGCCGGTGCCCCGCGGGCCGCTGAACAGGTAGGCGTGGGCCACGTGGCCGTCCCGGACCGCGCTCTGGAGGGCCAGCACCACGTGCGGCTGGCCCCGCAGCTCCCCGAACCGGCCGGGCCGGAACCGCCGGTAGAGGGACACGAAGGGCTCGTCGCTCACGGCCCGGAGCCTACCGGCGCGCCGTGACGGCGGTGGTGGTGGGCACGGCGGCCAGGTTGGCTACGGCACACGGCCTCACCCGCTGAGAGCTGCTGCCTTCCGACCCTGACTCGGTTCACGGGCGGCCGTTGCGCAGGACCCGGCCGCCGCACCCGGGCCGCCACGCTACCCGAGCGGGGAACTACAGTTCCGGGGGGCGATGGAGAACAAGGGTGGAGGTTGCAGGATGGACGTGCTTTTCGGGACGGGCGGCCTCCGACGCCTTGCTGGGGTGGCCGCAGCGGCGGCGGTCGTGGCCGCCACCGGGCTCGGCGGGCTGGTGGCGACCGCGGGCCCTGCGGGAGCCTCGGCGGTGACGGACGTGCAGGTGTGCCTCAACAGCGGCTACGTGTACACAGGCGGCTGCACGACAGGGACCACCGTCGGCACGGCTGGGCAGACAGGCCATTTCGGGATCGGCTTCAAGGCCACGACGGCGCTCCCGCCCGGTGACTTCATCCACTTCACAGCGCCGACGGGCACCGTCTTCCCGCGGGCCGAGACAAAGTACGAGATCTCGGCGGGGAGCGAGTTCTGCCTGCTCGGGCGGGGGACATTCCCCTTCAGCACATACGGGTACAGCTCCATCTGGGTCCACGTGCCCACAGGGTGCACAACAGGCGGCAACGCAGCGGGAACCTTCTTCGCCCTCTATCCCCTCTCGGTGCGCTACCCGACGACCGCCGGAACATACACGGTGGCCGTCCAGACCCAGACCGACACCACATCCGTGAGCTCCAACACGTTCAAGATCGTCTCGCCTCCGAGCCCGCCGCTCACAGCCCAGGCGACGCCGTCGAACACCAAGGTGCACCTCACATGGAAGGCGCCGGCGTCAGACCTACATCCGTGAGTAAGGTCGCGAACGGCTGTTCGCCATTCGCGACAAAGTGCCCTTCACCTGGGAAAATGGGAGCTTCCACGCCACCCATTGGCCCGAGGAAAGGACACCTGTCAGGTGCGAA
>JBOGGH010000585.1:0-2273 GCA_050743905.1 Acidimicrobiales bacterium | reverse complement strand
CCTCCGTCCAGTGCGGGAGCTCGGTCCCCGCCGGGGCGCCGCCCTCCGCCGCCTCGTCGCCGGCGGCGTCCTCCCCGGGAGCCGGGCCGCCGGCCGGCTCGGCGCCGATGATGCGCACGCGGCCGGAACGGCGTGCCTCGTCCGGCCGCTCGTCGCCTGTGGTCATACCTCGAGCAGCTCCTGCTCCTTGTGCGAGAGGATCTGGTCGATCGCCGCCACCTGCTGGTGGGTGATCTTCTCGATCTCCTTCTCCACCCGGTCGAGCTCGTCGGCGGAGATGGAGCCGTCCTTCTCCAGCGCCTCCAGCTCGTGCCGGCTCGCCCGGCGCAGGTTGCGGACCGCCACGCGCCCCTCCTCCGCCTTGTGCCGCACGACCTTCACCAGGTCCCGCCGCCGCTCCTCGGTGAGCGGCGGGAACGACAGCCGCACCACGCTCCCGTCGTTCGCCGGGTTGATCCCGAGGTCCGAGCCCTGGATGGCCTTCTCCACGGCGCCGATCGACCCCTTGTCGTAAGGCGAGATCACGAGCAGCATCGCGTCCGGCACGCTGAAGCCGGCGAGCTGGCGGAGCTGCGTGGGCGTGCCGAAGTAGTCCACCATGAGGTGCTCCACGAGGGCCGGGGTGGCCCGGCCGGTGCGCACGTTGGCGAACTCGCCGCGCACGTGCTCCACCGCCTTGGTCATCTTCTCCCGGGCGTCCTCCACCACCATGGCGGTGAGCTCCTGGTCCATCACCGGACCAGCGTACCGATCCGCTCGCCGCCGAGCGCACGGCGGAGGTTCCCGGGCGCCATCAGGTCGAAGACCAGGATGGGGAGCCGGTTGTCCCGGCAGAAGGTGATGGCCGTGAGGTCCATCACCCGCAGGTCCTTGGCCACCACGTCCATGAAGGGGATCTCCTCGAACCGGGTGGCCGAGGGGTCGAGCTTCGGGTCGGCGCTGTACACCCCGTCCACGCCGCCGTGGGTGCCCTTGAGCAGCAGCTCGGCCTCGATCTCGGCGGCCCGGAGCGCCGCCGACGTGTCCGTCGTGAAATAGGGATTGCCCATGCCGGCGGCGAACAGCACCACCCGGCCCTTCTCCAGGTGCCGGATGGCACGGCGGCGGATGTAGGGCTCGGCCACCTCGGCCATCTGCACGGCGGTCAGGACCCGGGTGGGCTGGCCCTGGTGCTCGATGGCGTCCTGGAGGGCGAGCGCGTTGATGACCGTGCCCAGCATGCCCATGGTGTCCGAGGTGGCCCGGTCCATGCCGGCACCGGCCCCGGTGGTGCCGCGCCAGATGTTGCCGCCCCCCACCATCACGGCGAGCTGCAGGTCGAGCTCGGCCCGCGCCTCGGCGATCTCCCGGGCCAGGCGCTCCACCACCACGGCGTCGATGGTCTCGTCCGAGGCCGACGAGGCCAGCGCCTCGCCCGACATCTTGAGCACGAAGCGCGGCACGGGTCAGGCGCCGATGACGACCTGCGCGAACCGCACCACCTCGGCCGGCCCGAGCAGGTCGGCCACCGTCCTCTTCTCGTCCTTCACGTACGGCTGGTCCAGGAGGCACCGCTCCTTGAACCAGCCGGTCATCCTGCCCTCGACGATCTTGGGCAGCGCCGCCTCGGGCTTGCCCTCGTTGCGGCTGATCTGCTCCACCGTCGCCCGCTCGGCGGCCACGTCGGCCTCCGGCACCTCCTCGCGCCGCAGGTAGGCCGGCTTGGCGAAGGCCACGTGGACGGCCACGTCGTGGGCGAGCTCCTGGCTGCCGCCACGCAGCAGCACGAGGACCCCGTTCACCCCGCGGCCGGCCTGCTGGTGCAGGTAGGTGTCGAGCACCTCCCCGTCGCCGGCCTCCACGCGGGCCACCCGGCCAAGCGAGACGTTCTCCTTCAGCGAGGCGGCAAGCTGGTCCACCTCGTCCTGGCGCCCGGCCGCCGCGTCCTCCCCCTTGGCGGCCACGGCGACGGCGAGCTCGTCCACCAGGGACACGAAGTCCGGCGCCTTGGCCACGAAGTCGGTCTCGCAGCGCAGCTCCACCATGGCCGCCGCCGAGCCCTGCCGCACCACGGCCACGGCGCCCTGCGAGGCCTGGCGGTCGGCGCGCTTCTCCTTGTCCGCCAGGCCCTTGAGGCGCAGCCACTTCTTGGCGTTGAGCATGTCGCCCGCGCTCTCCTCGAGCGCCCGCTTGGCGTCGAGCATGCCCACGCCCGTGGCCTGGCGGAGCGACTGGATGTCCTTGGCGGTGATGGTCGGCACGGTCAGGCCTCCGGGGTGGTGGCGGGCGTGGCC
>JBOGGH010000584.1:0-2278 GCA_050743905.1 Acidimicrobiales bacterium | reverse complement strand
CCTGGGGGCCCGCGACGACCACGTTCTCGGCTCGGGCGACCCACTCCAGTGAGCGCAGTGCGCGCTGGGTGGCGGGCGCGATCGACGAGCGCGACTCGATCCAAGAGCCGAAGGTCTTGCCCGACGGGAAGTGCGCCCGGTGCCGGCGGAGCTCGGTCGTAGAGTGGTCCCTGCCTTCGGCTTCTGCGACGAGCAGCACCCGAAGGGCTTCTGCAGGATCCCAGCGCTGGGCCCTGGCGGTGAGCACGACGTCGGCGAGCTGCTCGCGCACGTACTTGAGGCGGAGCCGTCGGCACAGCGTCGTGACCTCGTCGATGACGACCATGTCGGCCAAGGCGCCGTTCGCGCTCATCGCTTCGGCTCCAGCGAAGAGTCGGCGAACCCGAGGGCACGGGCGAGGTCGTCGGCCAGCTCTTTTGCCTCGGCGCGCAGGTCCTTCGCCGGGTAGTAGCTGTGCGTGAACCGGCACAGCGCCACGTTCAGTGTCTCTTGCTGAGAGGCGCACAGATCGGCGACGAAACAGAGCATTTCGACGGCAGAGACGAGCTGGTCTTCGGGGACGTGGGCGTTCATCGCTCGTCCTCCTCGTCCTCTGCCCCACCGAGTGCGGACCACATCTCGGTCCCACCCGAAAGCGAGTGCTCGGCAGGTGGCAGCGGCACCATGGCGGCCGCGGCACCGTGCACGAGGATCGATCCCAAGTCGCCCTCAGAGAAGCGCCCCGCCATCGCCGCGATCCCAAGGGCGGTGTCGACGGGACCACGTCCGTGGAGCGAGGCCAAGGTGACGGCCTCTTTCATCCGGGCCTCGATGCGTCGCGCGCCGTTCGCTGCGGCTTCGACGAGGTAGCGCTTCGCCCCCTCGCCGAGCGAGAGGAACGCCCGTTCAGCGTCGTTCGTGGGCCGAGGCGTCCGTGAGAGCGGGTCGCGATCGCGATGGTGGGTGTAGTGGGCATCTGTGATCGAGGTCTGCCCCGGGCCGACCAGGCGGTGACGGGCGACCTCATGGGCCCCGGACCCCTCGCCCGCCACGATGACCACCTCACCGGCCTTCTCGCGCACCCAGACCGAGGTGTCGCAGAGCCGGTCGGGCACCGAGTAGCGGGCCCGGCGGAAGCTCACCGTCGACGACCAGCCGACCCGGCGGGACTCGCCGAAGGCGGCGGTGTAGGGCGTGTCGGGAACCGCGTGGAGGCATGCGCGCTCCTCGGCGAGCATGTCTTCGGGCACCTGCTGGGTGACTGCGTGCAGCCGGGAGTTGAGCTGCCCCGACAGCGCGTCGCACGCATGCTCGAGCTCGGCGAAGCTCGAGTAGTCGTCGAGCAGGTTGTACTCGGTCGGGACGAGGTCGGCCTTGGCGAGCTTGACCGAGGACTCCGAACCGCCCTTCGACTCGGGATCGAACGGCACGCACGTCGCGATCGTCACGCCGTAGTAGCGGCTGATGTCCACTGCCGTGCGATTGCGCACCGCGATTCCGGCGATGTGGGCGTCGGTGACGGTGCGTTCGTTGTCGGTCAAGACGAACGTCGGCGCCCCACCACAGATGTGGAAGGTCCGGTCCAACGCCGCGATCACCGACGCAAGTGACTTGTCTTGGAGCGCGATGATCACCCGGAAGCGGCTCCACGCCAGCCACGCGCAGAAGAGCACCACCTTCAGGTGGTCGATCACCGGTCCTGTGCCGAAGTCGTACTGGAGCCACATTCCCGGCTCGGTGATCCAGGGCTTGTAGATGCGGTGGTGCTCGTGCTCGTAGGCGGACTTGAGGGCCCTGACCACCCGACGGGTGGTGCGCTCCGAGCCCTTGTAGCCCATGGCTATGAGCCTGTCGTGGCAGACGTCTGCGCGGACCTTGCCATCCGAGCGTGTAATCCACTCTGTGATCTTGTCGGCGAACGCCTCGGCCACCTTCGAGCGGACGACGGGCTCTCCTTCGAGCTCGGCGCCGACGGCTCGGGCGGCCACGAGACGGGCGACGGTGTGGTGGTCGACGCCGCAGAGCTGGGCAGCTGAGCGATAGGACTTCGTGAGGTCGTAGGCCTCGAGTACTTCCATCTCCTTCTCCTTGGGCAACATGAGGGTGTTCCTCCTTGGCTCGGTGGGTCATTGCCAGACCTCATCGATGCCAGGGAGGAACCCGCGAGTGGTGGACCTCTCAAAGATCCGTGGCCGTCCGCGGGGAGATCTCGTGGCCGTCCGCGGGGACTTTTGGTGTCCGTCCGCGGGGAGTTTCAGTGACCGTCTATGGGGAGTTTGACGTGTCCGCCGTCACACTT
>JBOGGH010000583.1:0-2281 GCA_050743905.1 Acidimicrobiales bacterium | reverse complement strand
GGCGTACGTCGCGACGAAGGCGGCGGTGCTCGCGCTGACGAGGTGCCTCCGGGCAGACTGGGCTCCTCGGGGGGTGGGCGTGTCTGCGGTATGCCCCGGTGTGATCGCGACCGACATCGTGGCGAGTGGTCGCTTTCGCGGCGAGCGCGCCAATGCCGAGACGAGGGCGCGGATCCGACGCCTGTTCTCCCGGGGCCATCCGCCCGAGCTCGTGGCCCAGGCCGTCGTGGACGCGGCCCAGCGCGACCGGCCGGTGGTCCCGGTCGGGATCGAGGCCCGCATCGGTTGGCTGTTGAACGGCCTGCTCCCCTCCCGGGTCGTCGACCGCGCCGCCCGCACGACGCTCGCCGGGCTCTGATGTGATGAAGGAGCGCCGCGTCGCTCCCGCGTGAGTGACCTCGGTGCTCGAACCAGGGTCGGCGCCGGTTCCTGGAGAAGCCCGATGGCGCTCAAGTCGCAGGAACGCAGCGGGGTCCACCCTCGCCGTGGAGGACCGAGTCCGAGCAGACTCGGGGGTGCGAATCCAAGCACTCCACGACGAAGGAGGACCAAAGTGCTGCAACCCCAACCCTATGTCGGCATCGACCTGCATCGGCGCCGGAGCGTGATCGTCCAGCGAAGCGCCGAAGGCGAGACCCTGGCCGTCACCCAGGTCGCCAACGACGACGTGGTGGCCTTCGCCAGGGCGGTCAGCGCCGCCGGCGAGCACCCCGAGGTCGTCATCGAAGCCTGTTATGGCTGGTACTGGGCGGTCGACGTGCTCCAAGAGCTCGGATGCCGAGTGCACTTGGCGCATCCCCTCGGCAATAATTGGGGAAATCGGAGGGTGAAGAATGACCTGCGCGACGCAGAGGATCTGGTCGATCTGCTGCGTCTGGGACGTCTGGCAGAGGCGTGGATCGCCCCGCCAGAGATCCGCGAGCTGCGAGAGCTCGTCCGCCACCGCGCCAAGCTCGTCTCCTTGCGCACGAACTTGAAGCTCCAGGTGTACTCGGTGCTCGCCAAGGAGGGCGTGCACGTCGGAATGACCGACCTGTTCGGCGTGGCCGGCACCCATCTGCTCGAGACGGTCCATCTCGCCCCGGCCTACGCGGCACGGGTCGAGTCGCTCCGGGACCTGATCGAGACCTTCGACCGCCAGGTGAAGATCTTCGAGCGTGACGTCGAACGCGAGCTGAAAGACGACGCCGGATACCGGGCGATCCAGGTGATCCCCGGCGTGGGTCCGACGTTCGCGGCGATCTTCGTCGCCGAGATCGGCGACGCCACGAGGTTCACCTCGCCGGCGCATCTGTGCTCGTGGGCCGGGCTCACCCCACGCCACCGCGCGTCGGACACCACGGTGAAGCGTGGCCCGATCACCAAGCAGGGATCGCGGCTCGTGCGCTGGGCGGCGGTGGAGGCGGCCCAGCGCCAGGCGGCCGGCACCAAGCTGCGGGCCGACTTCTCCCGCATCACCGCCAACCACGGCGACACCCAAGGTGCCCGCAAGGTCGCCCGGGTCGCCGTGGCCCGAAAGATCGTCACCCTCGTCTACTACGGCCTCAGAGACGGCACCATCCGCTCCAAGGCCATCGAGGCGGCGTGACGCGGTCCGGACACCACCAGACGCGTGGCCGTTTCAGGTCATGGCCCCCGGATCCCCCGGCGTGGCCGAGCGTCTGATTGACCCCGCCTGGTTGGTGGCCGCAACACTCCATGTGCACGAGCACGCAGGAATGACCGGCACCCGCGTCTGCGGCGTGCCCCCCGAAGCTCGCTTCGGACTGGAGCAGGACACCTCGTGTCCCATCCCCCAACGAGGAGCTGACGCAACGACCGACAGCTGAACAACCTCGCTCCTGCTCAGCAGGAGGCACCCAGGAAGCCCTGGCGGGCTCCTGCTCCACGGTGCTGTGCGGCACCGCCCGGGCCGTCAAGGCGCTCCGTCGCACCGACAAGTCTGTTGGGGCAGACGCGGGCTCCGGTGCTCCTGCGGCCTTGACTGCCCTCGTCCTCTCCCCGCCGAGGCCGGGCCGGTTCCGCGTGCCCCTCGTTCACCGCTCACGCCCGTCAGGACTCACAGCACAGAAGCACGGAATCGACCCTTCGGGCCGATGCTGCCCTTGACAAGCGGCGCTCCTTCAGGAATGACCCCCACAACGGTGCCGATGCTCGGCAACGCTGTCGTCGACGAACCGAACCACCGCCCAGCGGGCTCACTCGCTCGGTTCTATGGCCTCTGGCCCCATCCGAAATGGCGGCGTGAAGAGGCTGGGCTAATGGATTGATGGAAATATTC
>JBOGGH010000582.1:0-2283 GCA_050743905.1 Acidimicrobiales bacterium | reverse complement strand
ACGCACGCCACCCGGGCCTCCCGCCCGCCGGCCCGGCGCCGGGCCGCGCCGTCGCGGGGGGTCCTGGGCCGCCGCGTCCGCTTCTTCCGCGTGGTGATGGTCCTGGTGTTCGCCCTCATCGTGGCCCGGCTGGTGGACGTGCAGGTCCTGAGCTCCGGCCGCTACCAGGCGCAGGCGAGCGAGGAGCTGACCCAGCACGTGCCCATCCCCGCGCTCCGGGGGGCGATCTACGCCCGCGACGGGACGGTGCTGGCCATGTCCGAGCCCACCAAGACGGTGATCGCCGACGACTTCCAGATCCGCCACCCCGTCACCGAGGCCGGGCGCCTGGCGCCGCTCCTCGGCCTCCAGCCGGGACCCCTGGCGTCCGAGCTCCACCAGCACTCCGGCTACGTGCCGCTGGCGCGGAACGTGCCCGAGGGGCGCGCCGGCCGCGTGGCCGCCGGGCACTTCGCCGGCGTCACCATGGTGGCCGGATCTGAGCGCGTCACGCCCGACGGCAGCCTGGGCGCGCCGGTGGTCGGGGCCGTGCACGCCTCCGGGGCCGGGGCCTCGGGGGTGGAGTACCAGGAGAACCACCTCCTGGCCGGGACGCCGGGCGGGGAGACGCTGCTCGAGTCGCCGAGCGGCGTGGCGCTCCCGGGGACCCCGGTGGCCGAGCACCACGCCGCGCACCCGGGCACCGGGGTGGAGCTCACGCTGGACCAGTCGCTCCAGTACACGACCGAGCAGGATCTCGCCGCACAGATCGAGGCGACCGGGGCGGTGAACGGCGTGGCCGAGGTCATGGACGTGCGGACGGGCGACGTGCTGTCCATGGCGAGCCTGGTCAACAACACACCGCACGCCGGGACCGGCGCCGGGGGCACCGCCCAGGCCGCCGGGGGCACCGTGGCCATCGGCACAGGGGGCCCGGTGTCCGAGGCCCCGGGCAACCTGGCGGTCAGCCAGATCTACGAGCCCGGCTCGGTGTTCAAGCTGGTCACCTTCTCCGCCGCCCTGCAGGACGGGCTGATCAGCCCCACCACGGCCTTCACCGTGCCCGACCAGATCCAGTACGACGGGTCGACCTTCCACGACGCCGAGACCCACCCCACCGAGCAGCTCACCGCCACCCAGATCCTCGCCCAGTCGTCCAACATCGGCACCTCGGAGATCGCCCACGACCTCGGGGAGAGCCGGCTCCTGGCCCAGGTGGGGGCGCTCGGCTTCGGCAAGCGCACGGCACTGGACTTCCCCGGCGAGGAGGCCGGGATCATCGCCGGCCCCCAGCAGTGGGAGCCCACCAACTACGTGTCGCTGCCCATCGGCCAGGTGGACGCCGTCACCGCCCAGCAGGTCCTGGACGCCTACAACGCGGTGGCGGATGGCGGGGTCATGGTCCAGCCCCGCCTGGTCCAGGCCACCGTGGCTGGCGGCCACGTCACCAGCCGGCCCCCCTCGGCCCGCCACCGGGTGATCGCCGCCTCCACCGACGCCGAGCTGACCACAATGCTCCAGCAGGTGGTCGACGGCGGCACCGGGACCAGCGCCTTCATCCCCGGCTACAGCGTGGCCGGCAAGACCGGCACCGCCCAGATCCCGGCCACAGGGCAGGACAGCTACGTGACAGGGGCCTACATGGCCACCTTCGTGGGGTTCGCCCCGGCCAGCCACCCGGTGCTGGCGGCCATCGTGGTCCTCGACCGACCCACCCCGATCTACGGGGGCACCGTGGCCGCCCCGGTGTTCTCCCAGATCATGCGGTACGCCCTCCACCGCTACGACATCCCCACCACATCCGGTGCCTCCACCCAGGCGCCGCCGGCCGGCACAACCGCCTCCCTGGCCACACAGGACGTCACGTGAGGGGGGCGGGGGCGGGGCCGCGGGGTGTGTACCATCGGCCGGTCGGCAGGCCCCGGCCCGGGCCGCCCGTGCTCCGGGCCGCCCGTGCCGCGTGCCCGCTCCCGTGCAGATGAACCTGTTGCTCGACGAGGTCGACGTGGTGGCGACGGCGGGCGACCCGGCCGCCGTGGACGTGCAGGGGATCGCCCACGACAGCCGCCGGGTGGTGCCGGGCGACCTCTTCTGCTGCGTCCCCGGCCGCCACGCCGACGGCCACCGCCACGCCGCCCAGGCCGTGGCCCGGGGCGCGGTGGGCCTGCTGTGCGAGCACACGGTGGCCGGGCTGCCGGAGGGGACGGTGGCCCAGGCGGTCGTGGGCCCCGGCCGGGTGCGGCCGGCCATGGCGCAGGTGGCGGCGGCCTTCCGGGGCCACCCGGCCCGCGACCTGCTCATGGC
>JBOGGH010000581.1:0-2290 GCA_050743905.1 Acidimicrobiales bacterium | reverse complement strand
GCCCCGGGCGGGGAGGCGGCAGCCGAGGCCGACGCGGCGGCAGCCGCGGCCGACGCGCTGGACGGGCTGGACGGCGCGGCCGTCACCACGCTCCACGGCTTTGCCCGGCGCCTGCTGGCCGAGCACCCGTTCGCCGCCGGCCTCCCGCCGGCCTTCGAGGTGCTGGACGAGGTCCGCTCGGCGGTGGACCTCGGCGACCGGTGGACGGGCATGCTCGACCGGCTGCTCGAGGACCCCGGGCATGCGCGAGCCCTCCAGTGGGCGCTGGCTTGCGGGGTCACGCTGGAGGCGCTCCGGTCGATCGCCGCCGGCCTCGACGGCGCCTGGGACCGGGTGCCCGAGCACCCGCCGGTGCCCGTCCCGCCGGCGATCCGCCGTGACGACGTCCTGGGCCCCCTCCGGGCCGCCCTCGGCCTGGCCGGCGAGTGCGGCGACCCCGACGACGGCCTGCTCGTCCACCTGCGCGGGCTCGCCGCCTGGGCGGACCGGCTCGAGGACTGCGGCGACGAGGTGGAGCTGCTCGGGGTGCTGGCGGGGCTCGGCGGCCGGGTGGCCACCGGCCGCGGCCGACAGGCGGCCTGGCACGGCCGGAAGCCGGAGGTGGCCGGGCTCCTGGCGCTGGCCGAGGAGGCGCGGGAGCAGGCGCTGGCCGCCGCTTCGGCCTACGCCCTGCGCGCCCTCGGCAACGCCCTGGGCGGCATGGTCCGCCAGGCGGCGGCCGAGCGGCGGCGGGAGGGTCGCCTCCACTTCCACGACCTCCTGGTCCTCGCCCGCGACCTCGTCCGCGACCACCGGGAGGCGCAGGCCGCGGTGCACGAGCAGTACCGGTACGTCCTGGTGGACGAGGTCCAGGACACCGACCCCCTGCAGGCGGACCTCGCCGTGCGGGTGGCCTCCCCGTGGCCCGCCGGGGGCGGGGGGCGGTGGCAGGACCTCGAGGTGGGTGCCGGCCGCCTCTTCTACGTGGGCGACCCCAAGCAGTCGATCTACCGGTTCCGCGGGGCGGACGACCGGCTCTTCCGGGAGGCGGCGGCGCTCCTGGTGGACGAGCCGCTGCTGCTCACGAGCAACTTCCGGTCCACGCCCGGGATCGTCGCCTGGGTGGACGCCGTCTTCGCGCAGCTCGCTCCGGCGGACGGGCCGGCCCACGTCCCCCTGGAGGCGGTGCGCCCGCCCCACGGCGCCGGCCCGGTGCCCCCGGTGGCTCTGATCGGCGACCACGGCGAGCCCCCGGCGACCGCCGCCGAGGCGCGGACGGCCGAGGCGACGGACGTGGCGGCCGTGGTGCTGGCGGTGCGGGAGGACCGGTGGCCCGTGGGCGACGGGTCGCGGCCGGCCACCCTCGCCGACATCGCCGTGCTCGTCCGCACCCGGGCGGCCGTGCCGGCGCTGGAGGAGGCGTTCGACCGTGCCGGCATCCCCTACCGGCTCGAGTCCAGCTCCCTCGTGTACCAGGCGCCCGAGGTGCGGGACCTCCTGTCGGTCCTCCGCGCCGTGGACGACCCCACGGACCAGGCGTCCGTGGTGGCCGCGCTGCGCTCCCCCGGGTTCGGCTGCGGCGACGACGACCTCCTCCGCCACCGGCTGGGCGGCGGGGGCTGGGACTACCGCGTGGACGGCGGGGGGGACGGCCCCGTGGCCGCCGGCCTGCGCGCGCTGCGCGCGCTGCACGACGACCGGTGGTGGCTCGAGGTGAGCGAGCTGGTGGCCCGGGTGGTGGAGGAGCGCCGCCTCCTGCCGCTGTGCCTGGACGGCCCGCGCTGGCGCGAGGCGTGGCGGCGGCTCCGGTTCGTCCTGGACCAGGCCCGGCAGTTCACCGAGGGGCCGGCGGGCGACCTCCGGGCGTTCCTGGAGTGGGTGGACGTCCAGCGGGGCGAGGACGCCCGGGTGACCGAGGTGGTGCTGCCCGAGGGGGACGTCGACGCCGTGCGGGTGATGACCGTCCACGCGGCCAAGGGGCTGGAGTTCCCGGTGGTGGTGGTGGCCGGGTTCGGCGCCGAGCCCCGGCGGGCCCCGGCCGGGGTGCTCTTCGGCCCCGGCGGGCCGGAGCTGGCCGCCCGCCGGGACCTGGCGACCCCGGGCTACGGCGCGCTGGACGACACCGAGCGCGCGCTGGACGACGCCGAGCGGGTGCGCCTCCTCTACGTGGCCGCCACCAGGGCCCGGGACCACCTGGTGGTCAGCGTGCACCGGTCGGCGAGGGCCGGCCGCACCGTGGCCGCCAGGCTGGCCGACGCCTGCGGCACGTGCCCCGACCTCTGGCGGCCGCCCGGCGTTCCCGGCCCTGCCG
>JBOGGH010000580.1:0-2292 GCA_050743905.1 Acidimicrobiales bacterium | reverse complement strand
GCCGTGCACGGGGTGCTGCAGGTGGTGGACCTCGCCACCGGCGAGGGGCTGGCCGAGCTGTCGGCGGCCCAGGCCGGCGCCGAGGGCGTGGCCGCCCGGGCCGGCGAGGTGGAGGCGCTCGCCCGCTCGGCCCTGGCCGCCGAGGTGGTCGGCGACGCGGTGGCCTCCGGGCGGTACTGGCGCGAGCTCTACGTCGGCACCCCGCTGGGCGGACGGGTGCTCGAGGGCATCGTGGACCTGCTGGTGGACGGGCCGCGGGGGCTCGAGGTGGTGGACTACAAGACGGACCAGGAGGAGGATCTCGACCGGGTGGTTGCCGGCTACCGGCTGCAGGGTGCCGCCTACGCGGTGGCCGTGGAGCGGGTGACCGGCCGGCCGGTGGAGCGGTGCACCTTCCTCTTCCTCCGCCGGGACGGCGCGGTGGCGCGCCAGGTGGGCGCCCTGGACGCCGCCAAGCGCGAGGTCGAGGCGGTCGTGGGCGCGGGGCAGCCGGTTCCGAGCATCCCGGGGCGATGATGTGTTACGAATGCGTTGCCGACCGTGACGCCTTGGCGGGCCCGCACGGTGGCGCGCGCGGATCGGGGCAAGGAGGCGACCGGTGAGGATCCTGGTGCTGGGGGGCGACGGGTACCTGGGCTGGCCGACCGCGCTCCACCTGTCCGACCGGGGGCACGACGTGGCCGTGGTCGACAACTTCGCCCGGCGCCGGTACGACACCGAGATGGGGGTGGACAGCCTGGTCCCGGTCCGGCCGCTGGCGCAGCGGCTGCGGGCGTGGGAGGAGGTCTCCGGGCGCCGCATCGGCCAGTTCGTGGGGGACCTGACCGACGCCGCGTTCGTGACCCGCGTGGTGGCCGAGGTCCGGCCGGACGCGGTGGTCCACTTCGCCGAGCAGCGGTCGGCCCCCTACTCGATGATCGACCAGGCCCACGCCGTGTACACCCAGGTCAACAACGTGGTGGGCACGCTCAACCTGCTGTACGCGATCGCCGAGGTCGACCCGTCCATCCACCTCGTCAAGCTGGGCACCATGGGGGAGTACGGCACGCCCGACATCGACATCGAGGAGGGGTTCATCGAGATCACCCACCGCGGCCGGACCGACGTCCTCCCCTACCCCAAGCAGCCGGGCTCCTTTTACCACCTGTCGAAGGTCCACGACAGCCACAACATCATGTTCGCCTGCCGGGTGTGGGGCCTGCGGTCGACCGACCTGAACCAGGGCATCGTCTACGGGCAGGAGACGCCTGAGACCTCCCGCCACCCCGACCTGGCGACCCGGTTCGACTACGACGGGGTCTTCGGCACCGTGCTCAACCGCTTCTGCGTCCAGGCGGTGGTGGGGCACCCCCTGACCGTCTACGGCAAGGGCGGCCAGACGCGGGGGATGCTGGACATCCGCGACACGCTGGCCTGCGTGGCGCTGGCCTGTGAGCACCCCGCCGAGGCCGGCGAGCTCCGGGTGTTCAATCAATTCACCGAGTCGTTCTCGGTGCGCCAGCTCGCCGACCTGGTGGCGGACGCCTTCCCCGGCCGGGTGGAGATCGACCACCTCGAGGACCCGCGGGTGGAGCAGCAGGAGCACTACTACCGGGCCGCCCACACCAAGCTGCTCGACCTGGGACTGGTGCCCCACCTGCTGGACCGGACCACCATCGCCTCGATCCTGGCGGTGGCCGAGCGCCACCGGGACCGGGTGGACGAGGCGGCCATCCGGCCCACGGTGCAGTGGCGCGACACCGCCAGCACCCTCCCGACCACCGGATCCTCGGCCACGGCCGCCGGAGGCGCCTGACGGCGGAGCCCGCGGGCCGGCGGTAGCGTCGGCCGGCGATGTCGCCCCTCGACCGACGCCGCCGGCGGCGGCCGCTCCTCGCCGTGGTGCTGGCGGTGGTGGCGGGGGCCGTGGTCCTGGCGCTGCTCGTGGGGGGGCTGCTGGACGTGGGCCGGGCGTCCGGCCCCTACCGCCGGGACGTCAACCGCTCCTACGTGGCCCAGGCCGGTCCGCTGGCCCGCCGTTCGGACGCCCAGGGAGCGCAGCTCGCCAGGCTGATGGCCTCGATGACCTCGATGGGCCGGGACCGGCTCCACCACGAGCTGTCCTCGCTCGCCACGTCCACCGCCCAGGTGGCCGGCGAGGCGACGGCCCTGGAGCCGCCCTCGCCCACGGTGGGCGGGTTCGCCGCGGTGATGGAGGCGAGGGCGCGGGGGGTGGCCCTCGTGCGCCATGCGGTCGGCGGCCTGCTGGGCCTGGGGCACGCCGGCCGGTCCCGGCTCGGGGCGTCCGCCGCG
>JBOGGH010000579.1:0-2295 GCA_050743905.1 Acidimicrobiales bacterium | reverse complement strand
GTCCTCGAGCGAGTGGTGGGACTCGGCGATCGAGAGGATGTCAGCGCCGACTCGCACGAGGCTTCGCGCGACCACCGGGGCGACCGCGTCTGGATCGGCAACCGTGAGCAGGTAAGAGCCCGAGGGCGACTGCTGGAAGCCCTCGACGCCGCTCAGCTGCTCGAACACCCGGTTGGCATCGTCGAGGGGGAAACGGGTTCTTACCTCGAGGGACCGAGTGAACAGCTGCTCGCGCAATTCGTCGGGTCGCCCGATGAGCCGCAGGGTGGTGTTGAGGATCGCGACGCGATCGCAGAGCCGTTCCGCCTCCTCGAGGCGATGGGTCGTGAGAAAGATGGTCACCCCCCGTTCACGAAGCGAGGTGACGAGCTCGTGGACTTCCCGCGCCGCGACAGGATCAAGGCCTGCAGTCGGCTCGTCGAGAAAGAGCACCACGGGATCGTTGAGCAGGGCCCGAGCGAGTGCGACGCGCTGGCGCAGGCCCTTTGACAACGAGCCGCATGCGTCGTTTACTCGATCGTCGAGGTTGACCGCGCCCAAAGCGCGATTGATGCGGTCGCGAGCGTCGGTGAGCTCGTAGAGCCCGGCGAAACACTGAAGGTTCTCCATCACCGTCAGGCGCAGATAGAGGCCCGGGGACTCGGGCATGATCGAGATACGCGAGCGAATTGCTTGACCCGACTCCGCGTTCAGCGGAATCCCCGCGATCGTCGCCGAGCCCGAGGTCGGCGCGATGAGCGTGCCGAGCGTCCGCACGGTCGTCGTCTTCCCGGCGCCATTCGGACCGAGAAAGCCGAAGACCTCGCCGTAGCCAACCCGGAACGAGACGTCGTCGTAGGCAACGCGGTCGCCGAAGCGCTTGGAGAGGTGCTCGACGATCAGCGCCGAGTCGGGCTCCGAACTTCCGACGCTTGAACGAATGTGGGTACTGCTTTGGTTGGAGGTCATCTGTCGACAAGGTCGGCGACCTCCGACCTCGTTGGTCGCCCATTGGAAAGGTCACCGTTACTTCGCACGATCTGGAGGTTAGCACTGATCTGATCGTTCGTACTAATCTCTGACTCCATGGCCAAGCCACGTAGATTATTCTGATCATGACCGAGGCGACGACGGGTCCCGAGGAGCGGACTTTCACGGAGAACGCTCGCCGCCAGCAGATCGTCGCGGCCGCGATCGACACGATCGCCGAGGTCGGCTTCTCCCAGGCGTCGCTCGCTCGCATCGCCGAGCGGATCGGTATCAGCAAGGGCGTGATCAGCTACCACTTCGCCGGCAAGGACGACCTGATCAGGCAGGTCGTCATCGAAGTCGTCGCGGCCGGACGGGCCTACATGCTCCCCCGCATTCTTGCCGAAACGACTGGCCCCGCCACGCTTCGGGCCTACATCGAGTCCAACCTCGCGTTCATGCGCGAGCACCGCAACTACATGATCGCCGTGCTAGACATTGCACGCCGCGGCGGCGTGACGACGGGCGGTCAACGGCGAGTCGACGGCCGGAACGTCGACGTCGCGGTCCACCTCCTCGAAGAGCTGCTCGTACGCCTCCAGGGGGAAGGCGAACTCCGTCGTGACTTCGACCCAGCGGTGATGGCCGCCACGATCCGAGCAGCCATCGACACGGCGGCGTACCGGCTCGCCCACGATCCCGATCTCGACCTCGACAACTACGCGCGAGAGATCGCCACCACCTTCGACTTAGCCACGCGCGACGAGAGCTGAGCGGGTCAGACAACGAAGGTAGCGCGCTACGCACATCATCACTCCTTGAACGTGGCAAGCACACGGACTCGCTCTAACCTCTCTGCCCTCCGCTTGTCGATTTCGGGGAAGAGGTGCCCATGACGGACGTAGGTGAAGGCCGAGTTGCTGGCGAGCAGCCCTCGCAGATCATCGGCCGTCGGGCTGGTCGGCGGGGTTCTCTGCATCGGCCGCTTGGCCGAGGTACTTCCCGAAGAACCGGCGCAGCGCGCTGGCGGTTGCCGCATCGACCTGGTTGGCAACGGCGTGCAGCTCCCGCACCCGCGCGTCGCTGGCATTGCGGTCGACCACGTCGGTCCCGACGAGGACGAGCGCGGTGGTTCCCTTTGCGATGCCAGGTCGACCGGGCCGGCCGTGCGGGTAGGTCCCATCTCTTGGCGACCAGATCCCGGTGCCAGCGCAGCAGGGTTGCCGGCTGGACGAAGAAGCGCCCAAGGTGCTGGCGCGGTAAGAGTTGCGCCAGCCCGGGCAGGACCGCCAGGTCTGCAGACTGCATCGAAGGGCCGGGGTCAACTCCGGCGGAGTGGTGTATGAC
>JBOGGH010000578.1:0-2301 GCA_050743905.1 Acidimicrobiales bacterium | reverse complement strand
ATGTTGCCGACCCGCCGGGCGCCCGCTAGCATTAGCACTCGCAACCCCAGAGTGCTAACCCCTCAGTGGAATCACGGCGCCGGAGAGCGCCAAGGAGGCCCGTTCCGATGAAGCTGCACCCGCTCGAAGACCGGATCGTCGTCCGGCCCGGCGAGTCCGAGGAGACGACGGCGTCCGGCCTGGTGATCCCCGACACCGCCAAGGAGAAGCCCCAGCAGGGCGAGGTCCTGGCCGTCGGCCCCGGCCGCCGTGCCGAGAACACGGGCGAGCTGGTCCCGCTGGACGTGGCCGTGGGCGACACCGTCGTCTACTCGAAGTACGGCGGCACCGAGATCACCGTGGACGGCGAGGACCTCCTGATCCTCTCCGGCCGCGACGTCCTGGCCAAGCTGGACAAGTAGCACCCCGGGCGCCGGCGGCACGGGGAGCGTCCCGGCCGCCGGTGGCCTGCCGACCCCACGCACGAGACGAGTACACGAGAGAGGAACGGGCGTCACCGATGCCGAAGATCCTGAAATTCGACGAGGCTGCCCGGCGCGGGCTGGAGGCCGGCGTCAACAAGCTCGCCGACACCGTCAAGGTCACCCTCGGCCCCAAGGGGCGGAACGTGGTGATCGAGAAGAAGTTCGGCGCCCCCACCATCACCAACGACGGCGTGTCCATCGCCCGCGAGGTCGAGCTCGAGGACGTCTTCGAGAACATGGGCGCGCAGCTCGTCAAGGAGGTGGCCACCAAGACCAACGACGTGGCCGGCGACGGGACCACCACGGCCACCGTGCTGGCCCAGGCGCTGATCAGCGAGGGCCTGCGCAACGTGGCCGCCGGGGCCAACCCCACCGCGCTGAAGCGCGGCATCGATCAGGCCGTGGCGGCGGCGGTGGGCTCCATCGCCGACCAGGCCAAGGACGTGGAGGGCAAGACGGAGATCGCCCAGGTGGCCTCCATCTCGGCCGCCGACCCGGCGATCGGCGAGGTGCTGGCCGACGCCATCGACAAGGTGGGCAAGGACGGCACCGTCACGGTGGAGGAGTCCAACACCTTCGGCATCGAGCTCGAGCTCACCGAGGGCATGCAGTTCGACAAGGGCTACCTCTCGCCGTACTTCGTCACCGACCCGGAGCGCCAGGAGGCCGTGCTGGACGAGCCGCTGATCCTCTTCTACAACCAGAAGGTCAGCGCGGTGCACGACCTCGTCCCGGTGCTCGAGAAGGTCATGCAGGGCGGCAAGCCCCTGCTGATCGTGGCCGAGGACGTCGAGGGCGAGGCGCTGGCGACCCTGGTGGTCAACAAGATCCGTGGCACGTTCACCTCGGTGGCCGTCAAGGCCCCCGGGTTCGGCGAGCGCCGCAAGGCCATGCTCCAGGACATGGCGGTCCTCACCGGCGGCCAGGTCATCAGCGAGGAGATCGGCCTCAAGCTGGAGAACGCCACCGTCGACCTGCTGGGCAGCGCCCGCCGGGTGATCGTCACCAAGGACGACACCACCATCGTGGAGGGCGCCGGCTCGGCCGAGGACGTGAAGGGCCGCGTCGCCCAGATCAAGCGGGAGATCGACGAGACCGACTCGGACTGGGACCGCGAGAAGCTCCAGGAGCGCCTGGCCAAGCTGGCCGGCGGCGTGGCGGTGGTCAAGGTCGGTGCGGCCACCGAGGTCGAGCTGAAGGAGAAGAAGCACCGGATCGAGGACGCCCTGTCGGCCACCCGTGCCGCGGTGGAGGAGGGCATCGTGGCCGGTGGTGGCACCGCCCTCATCCGGAGCCGCACCGCGGTGGAGAAGGCCGGCGCCAAGCTGGAGGGGGACGAGGCCACCGGTGCGCGCATCGTGGCGCGGGCCCTCGAGGAGCCGCTCCGCTGGATCGCCTTCAACGCCGGCCTCGAGGGCGCCGTGCTGGTGCGCCAGGTGGCGTCGGCCAAGGGCGGCAACGGCCTCAACGCCGTCACCGGGGAGCTGGAGGATCTGGTGAAGGCGGGGATCATCGACCCGGCCAAGGTCACCCGCTCGGCGTTGCAGAACGCGGCGTCGATCGCCGCGCTGCTGCTCACCACCGAGGCCCTCGTGGCCGACAAGCCCGAGAAGCCGGGTGCCGACGGCGCGGCCGCCGCTGCTGCCGCCGGCATGGGCGGTATGGGCGGCATGGGGGGCATGGGCGGGATGATGTAGCTGCGCTCCGGCGCAGGCAGTGCCTCCGGCCGGGCCTCAGGGCCCGGCCGGTGCGCGCCCGCCCGTAGCCTGGCCCGGCCATGTCCCCCGTGCCCGGCGCCGCGCCGACCGATCCCGAGCCCTGGCCGCAGGTGGTGCCG
>JBOGGH010000577.1:0-2302 GCA_050743905.1 Acidimicrobiales bacterium | reverse complement strand
TTAGGAACTCCGTGCGAACGCATGCAGGCGGCGGCCTTGACGTAGTCGGCCTGATCGGCCGAGGTGATCGTGCTCCCGCTCGCAACGCCGCCCTTCTTTGGGAAAAGATGCATGCATCTCACTTTCCGCACTTCTCAGGAGCCTTTCACGCCCCCCATCCCTCGGACCGTTCGACGCGGCGAATCTCGGTTGCGTCGAGCTCAGCCGTCAGCTCCTTGATCCGGCGACCACGTTCGACCTGCTCGCGTAGCCGGTCCGCCTGCTCGGCGGAGAGCCAGCGGGCGACGCGCTTGCCCCGGTAGCTGTAGCTCCACTGGACATAGGGACCGTGCAGCTGGGGCGGATCGCCGTGACACGCGCAGTTGCGCCGCCCGCAGCGCAGTGAGCGCACGAGGAGGCTGCCGGGCAAGGATCCCTCGACCACGAGCGCGGCCAGCTCACGGCGGATCCGCTCGAGTCGCACATCGTCTCGTTTGGTCATCCGACCATCCCTCGTCTCGTGTCCTGCACGTTATACCATGTAGGACAGTGGCGACAAGCGACCGGGGCTCAACAGGGGCAGGGTTCTTGCTCGAGACCGAGGTCCTGGGTGCCCTGCCGATCCTCGAGCACTACTGGGGGCGTCTCGGGCTGTCGGCGAGGCTCTCCCGGGCGGTCGGCGACGGAGACGGGCGCAGCCGCTTGTCGCCGGCCAAGGCGCTGCGCGTGGCGATCACCAACATCTGTGTCCACCACGAGCCCGTCTACGGGCTAGGCAAGTGGGCGAAGGACCATGACCCAAAGACGATGGGGCTCGACGAACGCGACGTCTCGTACTTGAACGACGACCGAGTCGGGCGGGCGCTTTCTCGCCTCTTCGACGCGGACCGGGCAAGCCTGTTGAACGACCTCGTGCTCAAAGCGGTGCACGAGTTCGATGTCGACTGCTCACAGCTGCACAACGACTCGACCTCGGTCAGGTTCTCGGGTGTCTACGCGTCGGCGACGGGGGGACACCGGGGTGCGAAGAAGACCGTGGCCGTCGCCCGTGGGTTCTCCAAGGACCACCGGCCGGACCTCAAGCAACTGGTGTGGATCCTCACGGTTGCGGCCGACGGCGCCGTCCCACTCGCGCACCGGGTCGCCGACGGCAACACCGAGGACTCGACCACCCACATCGCCACCTGGGACTCCTTGTGCCAGCTTCTCGGGCGATCCGACTTCCTCTATGTGGCCGACGCCAAGCTCTGCGTCAGAGCGACGATGGACCACATCGACCGCTTGGGCGGGCGCTTCGTGACCGTGCTGCCTCGGAGCCGCAAGGAGGACGAGGCGATGCGTGAGTGGCTCTGTCGCCACGAGCCCGACTGGAAAGAAGCCCTCCGGCTCCCCGGGCGCCGTCACGACGACCCCGACGACGTCTACTCGCTCGTCGAGTCCCCCTGGCCGTCTTCGGAGGGCTACCGAGTCGTCTGGGTGCGCTCGTCGGGAAAGGTGGAGCGCGACGCGGAGAACCGTAGGCGCCGCATCGCAGAGGGCATCGCCGCCCTGGACGCCATCAACCAACGTCTCTCCTCACCGAGGACGCGCATGAAGTCCAAGGTCACCATCGCCGAAGAAGCCGACGAAGCACTCGAGGAGTGCGGGGCCACCCGCTGGGTCGGCTACGAGATCGACGAGGTGACCGAGGTCTCCCACCGCCAGGAGTCACGAGGCCGTCCTGGCAAGAACACCCGCTACCGACGGATCACGAAGACCACGCACCGGCTGCGCTTTTTCGTGCGGGACGACCTCGTCATCCACGACGCGTGCTCGGACGGCTGCTGGCCGCTCATCACCAACGTCGCAGACCTCGATGCGCTGGCACTCTTGGTCGCCTACAAGTACCAGCCGCACCTCGAGCGGCGCCATCACCTCTTGAAGGGCGACCAGCTCGTCGCTCCGGTGTTCCTGCGCGACCCTGCGCGCATCGAGGGTCTCATGACCTGTCACTTCATCGCGCTGCTGCTCCAGGCGCTGATGGAGCTCGAGGCCCGGCGCGCGATGGCGCGGCTCGGCATCGACGCGATCGCGCTCTACCCCGAAGACCGCGACGCTTCCTCGCCGAGTGCCGCGCGCATGATCGGGGCGTTCGACGGCCTCGCCCGGCACCATCTCTTCGACGCCGACGGCAATCTCGTCCAGACCTTCTCGCCGACGCTCACGCCGCTACAGTCACAGCTCCTCGATCTCCTCGGCGTGCCAGCCAGCGTGTACTCGTGATCCGGGGGCCGGGGGAGGGAAAACCGCTCCGAGAAGTGCGGAACGTGAGCCCTGATGCTCC
>JBOGGH010000576.1:0-2303 GCA_050743905.1 Acidimicrobiales bacterium | reverse complement strand
GCCCCGGGCGGCGCCGGAGGGCTACGCGGTCCCGGCGACGCCAGCCTACTGACCGCCGGCGGCTCCCCGGTCGCGCCCGCCGTATGGGCTCCGGTCGCGCCGGCCCGGCGGACCCCGGTCGCGCCGGACCCTCCCGGTCCTGTTGAATGGTGCCGATGGTGACGATCGTCGTGGCCGCCGTCGCCGTGCTGGTGGTGGTGGCGCTGGTGAGCTGGGCGGTCCGTCGCCGCACCGTCGACGAGGTCCACTCGGTGGACGGGTACCGCCACACCCTCGACACGCTCCAGGACATCCGGACCCGGTCCGGCGGCAGCACGGTGCGGGTCCTGGGCGGCGGGGCCACACCCGGCACGGCGGCGCCCGGCCCGGAGACCGCAGGTACCGGATCCGGGGGTACGGGCAGGGCCGGCACCACGGGCGACCTCGAACGGCAGGGGCGTCCCGGGGGACCGCCCGGGGGCACGCCGCACGTCGCGGGCGAGGCGGGGGGCGGCCGCCGGTCGGGCAGGGGGGGCCTGGTCTTCGACGACCAGCCGCCGGCCCCGCACGGCGGCGCGTCGCAGCGCGGCGACCACCGCGGCGAGGACCGCGCCATCTCGGCCATGAACCACCGCCCGCGGCGGCTCGGCGCCCCCATCCTGGTGGGCCTCGTGGTGCTGGCGCTGCTGGCCGTGGTGGTGTACATCGGGGCGCGCTCCCCGCACCACGGGACGCCGCCGGCCGGGCACGGCACCGGGAAGGGCACCACCACCACCACGGCGGCCGGAGCGGGCGGCGGGGGGCACGGCCACGGCACCACCACCACGTCGGCGCCCAGGACCACCACGACCACCGCACCGCAGACCTACACGGCGGTGACGTCGAGCGCCACCGCCGCCTCGTACACGCCGCCGTCGGGGTCCTACACCGTCACACTGGCCGCCACCACGGGCAACTGCTGGGTGACAGTGTCCTCGTCCTCGGGGTCGAGCCTCCTCAGCCAGACGCTGACCGCCGGGCAGAGCGTGCCGGTGACCGCCTCGGGCCAGACGACGATCGTGGTGGGCGCCCCGAGCGTGGTGCGGGTCAGCATCGACCACCGGCCCGTGGTGCTGCCCACGGGGTACCAGACGCCCTTCACCATCACCCTCACGCCGGCCTCGTAGCGGCCCGGCCGCCGCTCGGCGGGTAGGCGGCCCGGCCCCGGGCAGGGGGCCCGGCACGCCGCCGGCCCGTCAGGCCAGGGCGTCCACCAGGAAGGCCTGGACCAGCGCCTCCTCCCGCCAGGCGTCGTACCGGCCGGAGGGGCCGCCGTGCCCGGCCACCAGCTCGGTGCGCAGCAGCACCTCGGCCTCCGGGTCGGCCTCCCGCAGCCTGGCCACCCACTTGGCCGGCTCCCAGAACCCCACGCGGGGGTCGTGGAGCCCGGCGGTGGCCAGCACCCGCGGGTACCGCACGGGCGTGCCGTCGGGGGCGGTGGGCCGGACGTTGTCGTACGGCGAGTAGCCCTCGATGACCCGGTACGCCTCCGCGCTGGCCGCCGGGTTCCCCCACTCCTCCCACTCGCCCACGGTCAGCGGGAGGGTCTCGTCCAGCATCGTGGTCAGGCAGTCCACGAACGGGACCTCGGCCACGGCGGCCCGGAAGAGGCCCGGCGCCCGGTTGAGCGCCGCGCCCACCAGGAGGCCCCCGGCCGAGGCCCCCCGGGCGGCGAGGCGGTCCGGCGCCGTGAAGCCGGCCTCCACGAGGTGCCGGGCGCAGGCCAGGTAGTCCGAGAAGGAGTGCGGCTTGACGGCCAGCCGGCCGTCCTCGTACCACGCCCGGCCCAGCTCCCCGCCGCCGCGGACATGGGCGACGGCGTACACGAAGCCCCGGTCGAGCAGCGAGAGCCGGAGCGAGGAGAAGACCGGGTCCACCGAGTGCTCGTAGGCGCCGTAGCCGTAGAGCACGCACGGCGCGGGGCGGCGGGGCGGCGTGCCGGCGACGGCGCTCGGATCGTCCAGCAGGTCGGCCCGGTGGACGAGCGTGAGGGGCACGCGGGCGCCGTCCCCGGCGCCCACCCAGAGGCGGTAGGTCCGGTAGTCGGCCGGGCGGTACCCGCCGAGGACGGCCTGGCGCTTGCGCAGGTGGACGGCGCCGGTGGCCATGTCGGCGTCGAAGACCGACCGCGGCGTGACGAACGACGTCTGCTCGTAGCGCAGCAGGGTGGCCCCGGCCTCCGGGTTGGCGCCCTCCCAGGTGGCCGACGGGTGCTCGGTGGCCGGGACCAGCCGGCTCCGGGCCAGCAGGTCGCCGGCGAAGGCGTCGCCCGAGCCGCCCCCCAC
>JBOGGH010000575.1:0-2306 GCA_050743905.1 Acidimicrobiales bacterium | reverse complement strand
CCCCGGCGCCGCGCCCTCGGGGCCGAGCCCGGCGTCGGCCAGGGCCGCCAGCAGCGCCTCGACCACCTGCCGGCAGTCGCCCACGATGCCCACGTCCGGCGTGCGCACCTTGCCCAGCTCGGCCGGGTCCACGTCTACGTGGACCACCTTGGCCCCCGGGGCGAACGTGGCCACGTTGCCGGTGACGCGGTCGTCGAAGCGCGCCCCGAGGGAGACCAGCAGGTCCGCACGCTGCATGGCGGTGACGGCGGTGTAGTTGCCGTGCATCCCCGGCATGCCCAGGCACAGCGGGTGGGAGTCCGGGAAGGCCCCCCGAGCCATGAGGGTGGTGACCACCGGCATCCCGGTGCGCTCGGCCAGCGCCCGCACCGCCTCGGCGGCCCGGGCCTTGAGCACGCCGCCGCCCACGTAGAGGACCGGGCGCTCGGCGGCCAGCAGCAGCTCGGCGGCCCGGCGGACGGCGGCCGGGTCTCCCTCGGTCATCGGGCGGTAGCCGGGCAGGTCGAGGTCGTCCACCGAGGACGGCCAGTACCACTCCATGGTGGCGTTGGCCACGTCCTTGGGCACGTCCACCAGCACCGGGCCGGGCCGGCCGGTGGTGGCCACGTGGAAGGCGGCGGCCACGACGCGCGGGATGTCGGCCGCCTCCTTGACCAGCCAGTTGTGCTTGGTGATGCCCATGGTGACGCCGGTGATGTCGCACTCCTGGAAGGCGTCGGTCCCGATGGAGCCGGTGGCCACCTGGCCCGAGACCACCACCAGGGGGGTGGAGTCCATGTAGGCGTTGGAGAGCGGGGTGACGACGTTGGTGGCGCCGGGCCCGCTGGTGACCATGGCCACGCCGGGACGGCCGGTGACCATGGCGTAGCCCTCGGCCATGTGGCCGGCGCCCTGCTCGTGGCGGACCAGCACGTGGCGGATGGACGAGTCGAGGATCGGGTCGTAGACCGGCAGGATCGCCCCGCCGGGCAGGCCGAACATCACCTCGACCTGCTCCATCTCGAGGCTCTTGATGAGGGCCTGCGCCCCGGTGATCTCCATGGTGGACCTCTCTGTGCTCCTTGGCTGTGGCTGGTGGTCGGTTCGGTATGTCGTGGCCTGCTGCCCGCCGGGCGGTGGTACCGGCCCCGGAAATGCAAACGACCTCCCGGCTGGGAGGTCGAGCAGCGCGCCGGGATGGGGGCGCGCTAGGAGATCAGTACCAGGACGGCCGGGCGGGCGGCGAGGGTGATCGTCTGCGTGCTCATCGCACGGCCATTGTGGCACGGGAGGCCGGCCACCACAAGGGCTCGGGTACGCTCCGGGACGCATGACGTCCCGCGTAGCCACCGACAGCGAGGTCGAGACCTGGCGCACCCACGGGTGGGTGGTGCTCGAGGGCCTGGTGGGCGCGGACGAGATCGCCGCCGCCCGGGACGACCTGCGCCGGACGCTCCCCGGCGTGGAGGCCTACCACGCCGACCCCGAGGGGGTGGCGGCGCGCCTGAGGGGCGGTGCCGCGCCGCCGTCCGAGGAGGACGGGTTCTGGCCGGAGGGCGGCCCCGGGTTCCACGCGGACCAGCAGCTCGTGTCGGCGTCGTTCCCGTTCCGGGGCGACGGCACCCTCAACCGGCTCTGCGTCCACCCCTCGGTGGTGGACTTCGCCGAGCGGGCCCTGGACCACCGCGACCTGCGCCTGTACCAGATCCACCTCACCGCCAAGTACGAGGGGCTCGCCCACTACGACCAGCCCATGCACGTGGACCGCAACCACTCGTGGCTGCCGGCGGTGGGCCGGGCCCCGTGGTGGAACCTGGAACTCTTCCTCTACCTGTCCGACGTGACCGACGCGGACAACCCGACCCGCGTGGTGTCGGTGGGCGACACGGCGGCGCTCGTGCCCGAGCGCACGCCCGTGCTCATGCCCGACGTGGCACCGGCGGTCTACCGGGCCGAGCGCCCGGCCACCGGGCCGGCGGGGTCGCTCCTGGCCTACCGCTCGGACGTCTTCCACCGGGGCGCCGCCTTCGCCACCCCGGGGTCCTCCCGGACGGTGCTGGCCCTCGCCTTCCGGCGCGCCGGCCACGAGTGGATCGGCTACGACCAGGCGCAGTCGCGGTCGACCGAGACCGAGTGGGTCCGCTTCGCCGAGCGGTGCACGCCGCACGAGCTGGCGCTCTTTGGCTTCCCGCCGCCCGGGCACCCCATCTGGACCGACGACCTCCTGGACGCCACGGCGGTCCGGTACCCCCTCATGGACCTCGGCCCCTGGAGGGAGGCGCTCCCGGGGACGACCCGATCCTGAGCGGCGGCGGCCCGGCGGACGC
>JBOGGH010000574.1:0-2311 GCA_050743905.1 Acidimicrobiales bacterium | reverse complement strand
CCGCCGTCCCGACCGGCGGCGAGCCGGGCGCGGCGGTGCCGTCGGCGCCCGGGGGCCTGCCGTTGCCGGCCGCCAGCATCCGCTCGATGGCGACCGGGTCGCCGAGCACCGGCACCACCTCGAACCCGATCTGCTCGCCGATGGCGCGCACCTCGGCCGGGTCCGGCGGCTCGGCGAAGGCGATCACCGCCTGGGTGCCCACCACCCGCACCGGCACCGCCTGGTGGTCCCGCGCCGCCACCGGGGGCAGCAGGGCGGCCACGTCCGGCGAGGGGACGTCCGTCTGCAGGTCGATCGCCGGCAGTCGGGCGAGCTGCGCCAGGGTGGTGACCACCACCGGTGCCGGCACCAGCCCCCGGCCCACCAGGAGCGCGCCCAGCGGGACCCCGGACTCGGCCGCCTGGGCCAGCAGCGGCGCCACGCCGTCCTCGGTCAGGTACCCGCCGGTCGTGAGCGCCCGCGCCAGTTGGCGCGACCACTCGGTCCGGGCGGTGGCCGGGGCAGGGCTCATATCACCACTCGTAGCACTTCCTGGAGGGTGGTCCTGCCCTCGACCGCCTTCAGCAGCCCGTCCATCCGCAGCGTCCGCATCCCCTCGGCGCAGGCCGCCCGCTCGATGCTGGAGATCGGCTGCTGCTCGAGGATCATCCGGGCGATCCCCTCGCTCATGTCGAGGATCTCGGCCAGCACCATCCGGCCGTGGTAGCCGGTGTGGCTGCAGTTCCGGCAGCCCACGGCGCGGTAGAGCGTGGACGTCTCCACACCCTCCAGGTCCGCCTCCTTGTACCCCGCCGCCAGGAACTCCTTCTCCGAGGCCTCGTAAGGCTCCTTGCACTGCTTGCAGAGCACCCGCGCCAGGCGTTGGGTGAGCACGCCGGTCACCGAGGAGATGACCAGGAACGGCTCGATGCCCATCTCGGTGAGGCGGAGCGGCGTGGCGGCGGCCGTGTTGGTGTGGAGCGTGGTGAGCACCAGGTGGCCCGAGAGCGCGGCCTCCATGGCGATGGTGGCGGTGGCGATGTCGCGGATCTCGCCGATGAGCACGATGTCGGGGTCCGAGCGCAGGATCGACCGCAGCGCCCGCGCGAAGTCCATGCCGGCCTTCTGGTTGATCTGCACCTGGGTGATGCCGTCGATCTGGTACTCCACCGGGTCCTCCACGGTGACCACCGACTTCTCGGGGGTCATCACCTCCTGGAGGGTGGCGTAGACGGTGGTGGTCTTGCCGGCACCGGTGGGCCCGGTCACCAGGATCACGCCGTAGGGGTGCTGATACGAGTGGGAGTAGCGCTCGAGGGTGTCGCCGTAGAAGCCGAGCTCGGGGAGGCTGCGGATGCTGGCCGACCGGTCGAGCAGCCGCATGACGCAGGTCTCGCCGAACAGCGAGGGCAGGGTGGCCAGCCGGAGGTCGATCTGGCGGTCGCTCACCGAGAGGGACACCCGGCCCTCCTGGGGCACGCGGTGCTCGGCGATGTCCATCTCCCCCAGGACCTTCAGCCGGCTCACCACGGCCGCGTGGATGGCCGGCGAGGCCGAGGTGGCGTCGTGCATGACGCCGTCGATCCGGAACCGGATGCGCAGGCGCTTGGGCGTGGGCTCGATGTGGATGTCCGAGGCCCGCTCGTTGAGCGCCTGGAGGATGAGCAGGTTCACGTAGCGGACGATGGGCGCGTCCTCCACCACGGACTGCAGCCGCTCGATCTCGTAGGAGCTGCCGGCGTCCGGGACCATGACGCCGGCGGCGTCCTCGGCCACGCCGGCCACGTCCACCTCCGCCTCGTGCGCGAGCCGGAGGTACGCGGCGATCTGGGACCGGGTGGCCACCACCGGGGTGAAGTTGCGGCCCATGATGGTCCGCAGGTCGTCCATGGCGAACACGTCGGTGGGGTTGGCCATGGCCACCAGGGGCACGCCCTCCTCGAACCCGATCGGCAGCACCATGTGGTGGCGGGCCGTGGCCTCGGGGACCAGGGCGGCCGCCTGGCTGTCGATCGGGAAGGCGTTCAGGTCCACGAACTCGAGGCCCACCTCCTGGGCCATCGCCTCCACGAGGTCGTCCTCGGTGGCCAGGCCGTTGTTGTAGAGGTACCGGGCCAGCGACTCCCCGGTCTGCTGGTGGGCCTGGAGGGCGACGGCCATCTGCTCCGGCGTCACCTTGCCGGACTCCACCAGCACCCGGGCGAGCGGCGGTCCGGCCACCGGCTCCGGCGGGACCACGGGCTCGCCCGGGGCGCCAGGGGACACCCCGTAGCCGGACGGCGGCGGCGGTGGGGGCGGCGGGACGGCCTCTCCCGGCGGCGGGGCCGAGGCC
>JBOGGH010000573.1:0-2343 GCA_050743905.1 Acidimicrobiales bacterium | reverse complement strand
CCCGTCGGCCCGCACCGTCACCCACTGCGCCAGCCGGGCCGTGCCCACCTCCACCGCCCACCGGCCGGGACCGTGGGCGCGGGCCGTGGCCGTCAGGCCCAGGTCCGCCTCACGCGGCCGACCCTCCCCGAGAGGCAGGTAGACCGCCCGCGCCAGGGTGCGGCCGTCGGCCGAGCACAGCGTGGCCACCACCGCGTCGTGCGCCGGCGGCGAGAACCGGTAGGCGTAGGTCACGTCGCGGAACCCGCCGAGGACCTCCTCGGCGTCGGCCGAGCACGAGCCCCGTGCCGGCGCCTCCACCGCCACCTCGCCCCGCTCCACCACCAGCTCGCCGCGGGCCACGAGCTCCACCACCAGGCTTCCCCGCACCGGCTCGGCGGTGTCGTTCACGACGTGGAGGGCGAGGCCGTTCAGCCCCTCGTCCACCGCCAGCAGCGCCACCGGCCGGAAGGCGCGCCGGAGCGCGTACCACGGCGCCTTGGGGCGGCCCAGCGAGTCCAGCAGCCCCCACCCGGCACCGGCCGGCCGCAGGTCGGCCAGCGAGAGCACCAGCCCGCCGCCGGACTCGGAGCCGGGCCGGCGCCACTCGGTGAAGACGGCCGCCATGAGCTGGGCGTTGGCCGCCCGGCCCAGCTCGAGCGCCCGCTCGGCGTCCACGTAGCGCTCCATGCGGGGATCGGCGCCGAAGAGCGCCGCCACGTAGTGGTCCCGCACGTCCTCCATGTCCCAGCTCCGCCCGGCGTCGTGGTGGACCCCCTCCTTCCACGAGGGGTCGTGGCCCGCCCGGTAGGCGCCGCCGCCGATCTCGTCCACCGTCTCCGGCTCGGGCGGCGTGGCGAAGGCCAGGCACTCGGCGGCGAAGCGCACCCGCGAGCGGCGGGCGTCCTCCACCGGGCGCAGGTACCCGCCCACTCCGAAGTACTGGCTCACGCCGGTGTCCATCCGGAACGGCCGGCCGCCCCCGCTCGGGTTCGAGGTCACGTAGGGCACGCCGGGGAGCGTCCGGGCCACCACGTCCGCCACGGTCCGGTCGAACAGCGGCGTCTCGGCCCGCTCGGGCGGCAGGCCGTTCATGGACGCGATCTCCTCCACCTCCTGGTTCCCGCAGGCCACGGCCATGGAGGGGTGGTTGCCCATCGGCGCCAGCGCCCCCGCCAGCTCGGCCTCCACGTCGGCGGTGAAGGCCTCGTCGTCCGGGGGGTCCATGAAGGCGAACATGCAGTCGTGCCAGACCAGGATCCCCAGCTCGTCGCACCGGTCGAAGAACCGGTGGTCCTCGTAGACCGTGGTGCCGGGCACCCGCAGCATGTTCATGCCGGCGGCCCGGGCCAGGCGCAGGCGGTGGTCGAGCACCTCGTCCGGCACCACGAGGCCCACCGGGTCGACCGGCATCCAGCAGGCGCCGCGGCAGAAGACCGGCACGCCGTTCACCGAGAGCCGGAAGCCGCCGTCCGAGCGGTCCACGGCCAGCGTGCGGAACCCCACCCGGCCGAGCAGGTGGGACGCGCCCCCGACGTCGGCCCACACCTCGGCGAGCGGCTGCGGCCCGTGGGTGTGCGGCCACCACCGCTCGACCTCGTCCAGGTGCACGCTCCCCTCGAGCACGAGGTCGTCCCCCTGCCGCCGGGCGGCCAGCGACGCCTCCACGACGCCCACCCGCAGGGTGGCCGGGCCGGTGCCGTCCCGCCCCCGGAGGACGAAGGCGGCCGTGACCGTCCCGCCGGCGCCGCCCGAGCCGTCGCCGTCGCCGTCCCCGTCCCCGTCGCAGGTCGCCCGCAGGACCACGTCGTCCGGCACCGCTGACGGCAGCGGGACCAGCCGCACCGGCCGCCACGGCCCTATCACCGGCGGCACCACCGCCCAGCCCGGGATCCGGCCGAGCAGGCTGGTGCGCAGCCAGCGGAGGTTCTGGTGGGCCACCATGTAGGTCTTCCACCGTGGCCGGGGCCGGCGCGGCGCCAGCACCGGGGGCAGCGCCGCGCACCGCAGCACCAGCTCGTGCTCGCCGGCGTCCAGGTCCACGGCCACGTGGCGGCGCCGGTACATGTTCTCGCCGTGGCCGAGGTGCGCGCCGTCCAGCCAGGCGTCGGAAACCGTGGCCACGCCGCCGAGCTCGAGCAGCCACCGGCTCGCCGGGACGGCGAACCGGCACCGGAACCACCAGTCGAGCCCGTCCAGCTCGTCCTCGTGCACCGGCAGGCCGGCGCCGCGCAGCGCGCCCGCCACCGTGCCCGGCACCCGGGCGGGCACCCACGCGGCCCGGTGGCCGGCCAGCTCGTGAGGGCCCGACGCCGAGCCGGCCGGCAGGCCCGCGCACGTCCACCCCTCGGCAAGCTCCCGCGC
>JBOGGH010000572.1:0-2361 GCA_050743905.1 Acidimicrobiales bacterium | reverse complement strand
ATCCGGTCCTCTACGACGTCGATGGGCCGGTGGCCACCGTCACCATGAACCGTCCTGACGTGGCCAACGCCCAGGACACGGCGCTGATCAACGGCCTCGACCGGGCCTTCGACCGGGCCGGCGCGGACGACGAGGTCCGGGTGGTGGTGGTGTGCGGTGCCGGCCGGCACTTCTCCTCCGGGCACGACCTGAAGGCCCTGGTGGTGGACGACGGTGGTGACGCCTGGGTGGCCATGCGGGAGACCCCGGAGGGCAAGTTCCGCCACGAGAAGGAGATGTACGTCGACCGCTCGCGGCGCATCCGCGACTTTCCCAAGCCCACGATCGCCGCCGTGCAGGGGAGCTGCGTGGCCGCCGGGCTCATGCTGGCCTGCATGTGCGACCTCATCGTGGCCGCCGACGACGCGTCGTTCTCCAACCCGGTGCTGCGGATGACCGGTGCCGGGGTGGAGCTCCTCGTGGAGCCCTGGGAGCTGGGGATCCGCAAGGCCAAGGAGTTCCTCTGGACCGGCGACGCCATCGACGCCCAGGAGGCCTGGCGGCTGGGCCTGGCCAACCGGGTGGTGCCCCGGGACGAGCTGATGGAGCGCACGTACGAGCTGGCCCGGCGGATCGCGCTGGTCCCCCCGGTGACGGCGCAGGTGGTGAAGGACACGGTCAACCACACCGCCGACCTCATGGGCCAGGCGGACTCGTGGAAGTACCACTTCATGGCCCACCACTGGATGCACAACACCCGGACGGCGGCCGACGCCCTGGCCGCGCGGCGGGCCAAGGGGTCGATGAAGGAGGTCCTGGCCGACCGGGACCGGGGCGACGTGCCCGGCAAGGGCTGAGATGCCCGCGGGGGGCGGGGACCAGGGGGATCCGGCGGCGGACGGGGGCGCGGCGGCGGACGGCCCGCTGCGGGGTCTCAGGGTCCTGGACGTGGGCACCCGCATCTCGGCCCCGTTCTGCGCCGGCATCCTGGGCGAGCTCGGTGCCGACGTGGTGAAGGTGGAGCTGCCCGGGCAGGGCGACTTCATGCGCACCATGGGGCCGTTCGTGGAGACCGAGGACGGCCCGTACTCGCTGGCGTGGGCGGTGGAGGGGCGGGGGCGCCGCGGCGTCACGTGCGACCTGCGCACCCCGGACGGCCAGGCGCTGTTCCGGCGGCTGGCCGCCACCGCCGACGTCCTCTGCGAGAACTTCCGCCCCGGCACCATGGAGCGGTGGTCGCTCGGGCCGGACCAGCTCGACCCCGCCCTCGTCTACGTCCGGATCAGCGTCTTCGGCCAGTCCGGTCCCTACAGCCACCGGCCGGGGCTGGACCGCCTCGGCATCGCCTACGGCGGCCTCCTGCACCTCACCGGCGAGCCCGACCGCGCCCCGGTGCGCCCAGGGGTCACGGTGTCGGACTACCTGACCGGGGTGTTCGCCGCCGTCTCGGCCGTGGCCGGCCTCTACGAGCGCGACCGGTGCCGGCACGACGCGGGCGCTGCCGGGGCCGGTGCCGGTGCCGGTGGCACAGGAGCCGCCGGGCCCAGCCGGGGCCGCGTGGTGGACGCCCCGCTGTACGGGTCGATCCTGCGGATCCTGGAGTGGACGCTCGCCGCCTACGACCGCCTCGGCACGGTCAGGAGCCGGGAGGGCAACCGGCTCTCGGTCTCGGCGCCGCTCGACAACTACCTGGCGGCGGACGGCCGCTACGTCTGCGTGGTGGCCGGGTCGGACGCCAACTTCGCCCGGCTCTGCCGGGCCATGGAGCGCACCGACCTGCTCGAGGACCCGAGGTTCGCCACCCTGGCCGACCGGGCCCGCCACGGGGACGAGATCAACGGCACGGTGGCCGCCTGGGTGGCGTCCATGCCGGCGGCGGAGGTGGAACGGCGGTGCGTGGCCTCCGACGTCCCGGTGGGCCAGGCGTACACGGCGGCCGACGTCTTCGCCGACCCGCACATGGCCGAGCGCGGGGATCTGGTGACCGTGGAGGACCCGGTGGCCGGGCCGGTCCGCCAGCAGGCGCCGTTCCCGAGGTGGTCCGGCGAGGGCCCGGCCACGCCGGCCGGCGCGCCCCGGCTCGGCCAGCACAACGAGGAGATCTGGTGCGGGCTGGTGGGGCTCACCGCCGGCGAGCTGGAGGCGCTGCGCGCCGAGGGGGTGGTGTGAGTGGCGGCTGACGGTGGCGCGGGCACAGCGGGCACAGCGGGCTCTGAGGGCAGCGCGGCCGGGGCTCCGGCGGTGCTGCTGCTGGCGGCCATGGCCACCGAGCTCCGGCCGGTGGCGCGGGCGCTCGGGCTTCGCCGGGCGCAGGTGGGCGGCGTGGAGGTCCGGACGGGCGACGGGCCCGGCGGGCGGCCGGTGGTGGCCTCGGTGGTGGGC
>JBOGGH010000571.1:0-2361 GCA_050743905.1 Acidimicrobiales bacterium | reverse complement strand
CGCCGGATCAGTGCCGCCCACCTGTACCAGGCCGGTCTGGCGAGGTCCGGCGCCCTGGAGGGCCCACAGGAGCGACGACTTGCCCGAGCCGTTGCGGCCCATGAGGGCGGTGACCTCGCCGTGGGCCAGGTCCAGGTCGATGCCCCGAACGGCCACCGTCGTCCCGTAGCGGACGACGACGTTGCGAGCACGCAGGGCGGCCTCGCCGGTGGCTCGATGTCGCGAGCGGCGTGGCGGGGGGACGTCGAGGCCGGCGAGCTGGCGCCGGAGCGGCGCCACCCGGCGACGGGCGTCGCGGACCGAGAGCGGCAACGGCCGCCATCCGGCCACACGTCCCAGCTCGACTACCGGGGGCGCCACGGCGGTGATGGCCAGCAGGTCGGGGGGATCTCCGGCGCGGACGATGCCGTCGGCTCGCACCTCGACGACCCGGTCGGCGTACTGCACCACCCGCTCCAGCCGGTGCTCGGCCAGGAGCACGGTGACGCCGAGGTCGTGGACGAGCCGGGTGACGGCGGCCAGCACCTCCTCGGCGGCCGTGGGGTCGAGGGCCGAGGTCGGCTCGTCGAGGACGAGGACGCGGGGGTGCGCCGTCAGCACGGAGCCGATGGCCACCCGCTGCTGCTGTCCCCCGGACAGCTCGTGGAGCGGGCGGTGACGGAGCTCGGCGATCCCCAGCAGGTCGAGGGTCTCCTCCACCCGCTTGCGCATGACGTCGGCCGGGACGGCGAGCTGCTCCATGGCGTAGGCCAGCTCCTCCTCGACGGTGTCGGTGGCGAAGCCGGCGAGGGGATCCTGTCCCACCACCCCCACCACGTCGGCCAGGTCCCGGGGCTTGTGGGTCCGGGTCTCCCGCCCGTCCACCAGCACCCGGCCGGCGAGGGTCCCCCCGGTGAAGTGCGGCACAAGCCCGTTGACCGCGCCGAGGAGGGTGGACTTGCCCACGCCGGTCCGCCCCACCACCAGCGCCAGCTCGCCCTCGTCCACCCGGAGGTCGACGCCGCGCAGGACCGGGGCCCCGGCGTCGGGGTAGGTGACGGTGACCTGCTCGAAGGCGATCACGCCGGCACCTCCACCGGCGGGGTGGCCGGGGCGGCCGGGGCGGCCGCGACCGGCTCGGTCCTGCCCGTTCCGGACGCCGCCGGCCGGAGCGGCGGCGGGGCGGCCACCGCCGGCAGCGCGGCCACCACGACGGCCAGCGCCGGCACCGCCGGCAGGGTGGGCCACACGAGCGGCTGGGTGGACGGGTCCAGCCCGGCCACCGTGGCGCCCGCCGCGGCCACCAGGACCGCGGCCGGGAGCGCGCCGGACAGGACGGCCACCCACTCGGGGAGCCGCCAGGGGTCGGGGCGGTACTGGGTCCGGCGCACCCGGCGGCTGCCCACGAGCAGCCCGGCGGCGCACAGCGCGGCCCCGCCCATGAGGGCCGGGAAGCCCAGGGCGTGCGCGCCGGACCCGTCGAGCAGACCGTAGGCGCCGAGGCAGAGCCCGCACATGCCCGCCAGCATCAGGCAGGCGGTGACCCGGCGGGAGCGGCGGGTGGCCCCGCCGGTGCGCCCGTAGCCGCGGGAGTCCATGGCCGCGGCCAGCCGCAGGGACCGTTCGAGGGCGTCCTCCAGGACCGGGATGGCAATCCCGCGCAGGGCGTGGAACCGGCGGCGGGTGTCGCCCCGGAGCTTGCGGGCCCGCCGCACGCGCTGGGCGCTCTCCACGAGCTGCGGGGCCACCGAGAGCGCCACCACCACCGCCACCCCGAGCTCGAAGAGCGCGCCGGGCAGGACCCGCAGGGCGCGCTTGGGGTTGGCCAGCGCGTTGGCCGCCCCGATGCAGCACAGCAGGGTGCCCAGCCGCAGGCCGTCGTAGAGCGCAGCGACCGTCCCCTCGAGGGTCACCGGGCCACCGAGCTGCACCCCGGCCGCCCACGACGGCAGGGGGACGTGCGGCAGGGTGAACAGCACGTGCGATGTGCCGGCGTCCACGTCCCCGCCGAAGACGGACCGGAACACCACCCGGATGGCCACCACCACGAAGGCCAGGTACAGGTAGTACTTGAACGCCCGGGCCCACGGCGCCTCGCTGCGCCGGCTGGCCACCACCACACCGAGGACGGCCACCACCAGCAGTAGGAGGAGCGGGTTGGTGGTGGTGCTGGCCGCCGTGGCCAGGCCGATGGCCCAGAGCCCCCAGGCCACCGGGTGCAGCGGGCGCGGCACGCGCCGGTGGCCGGCCAGGCTCCACCGGCGGGTCCGGCGGGTCCGGCGGGTCCGGCCGTGCGCCGCACCGGCGGCTTCCGGCATGCCGCTCACGCTCACCCCGCCCGGCCGGGCCGCCGGCGGCGGCGGACGACCACCAGGGCTACGG
>JBOGGH010000570.1:0-2367 GCA_050743905.1 Acidimicrobiales bacterium | reverse complement strand
CTCGGCAGCCGGCCCCGCCCCCAGCGCGTCCAGCCCCAGCAGCGCGGCCCCGAGCACCGGCGGGCGGCCGGCCAGCGGGCGCAGCACGGCCGAGGGCACCCGGTCCCGCAGCCCGTCCAGCACCAGCGCGGCAAACCGGCGGTCCTCGAAGATCCCGCCGCCCGTGACCACCTCCACCTCGTCCCCGGGGCCGGAGAGCCCAAGCCGCTCGACGGTGGCCGACGCCATGGCCACCACCTCGCTGGCGAGGTAGGCCACGGCACCGGCGGCCGGCCCGTCGCCGGCGGCCGCCGCGGCCAGCACCACCTCGGCCAGCTCCATCAGGCGGGCGAAGGGGAGGGTGCCCGAGTACGACGCCTCGAGCACCGCCTCCGGCGAGGGCAGGTCGAGGTGGCGCGCCACGGCGTCGCGCAGCGCGGTGGGCTCGCCGCGCCCGTCGCCCGCCCGCAGGGCCAGGCCGAGCCCCCGCACGGCAAGCCAGGCGCCGCCGGGGGCGAGGTCGCCGGAGAGCTCGCCGAGCGCGGGGAACCGCACCGAGGCGCCGTCCGGGCCGAGCCCCACGCAGTTGAGGCCGGTGCCGCAGACCACCCCCACGCCCCAGCCCCTGCCCGACCCGGCCCGCAGCACGGCGAAGGTGTCGTTGCGGAGGTCGGCCTGCTCGGTCCAGCCCCGGGCGAGGACGGCCGGGACCACCCGCTCGTCGTCCACCGGCAGGTCCAGCCCGGCGAGGCAGAACACGCCGAGCCCGCAGGCCGGCCGGGCGGGGCCGTCCCGGCCCCCGCCCTCCAGCCCGGCCGTCTCCAGCGCCTCGGCCACGGTGGCGTCCAGGTGCTCCATGGCCTTGTGGAGGCCGACCATCTGGTGGTTGGACGCCGGCCCGCGGGCCCGGCCCAGCAGCAACCCGCCGGCGCCCACCACGGCGACGTCCGTCTTGGAGGCGCCGCCGTCGACCGCCAGCACCACCGCACCCCTGCCCTCCGCCCCGCCCGCCGGCACGCGGGTGATGTTACGTTCGGCCGGTGGGCACGAAGGTGACCGTGGTGGGCGGCGGGAGCACGTACACCCCCGAGCTGGTGGAGGGCCTCTGCGACCACCAGGACCGGATGGTGGTGGACGAGCTGGTGCTGCTGGACCCGGACGCCGGCCGGCTCGGCCCGGTGGGCGGGCTCTCCGAGCGCATCCTCCGCCACCGGGGCTGGGAGGGAAGGCTCTGGACCACCCACGACCGTGAGCGCGCCGTGGACGGCGCCGACTTCGTGGTGGTCCAGCTCCGGGTGGGCGGGCAGGCGGCACGCCGGTCCGACGAGACCCTGCCGCTGGCCCACGGCTGCCTGGGGCAGGAGACCACCGGGCCCGGCGGGCTGGCCAAGGCGCTGCGCACCGTCCCCCTGGTGCTCGAGCTGGCCGAGCTGACGGCGGCCCGCGGCGCGCCCGGGGCCTGGCTGGTGGACTTCACCAACCCGGTGGGCATCGTGACCCAGGCCCTGGCCGACGAGGGGCACCGCGCCGTGGGCCTCTGCAACGTGGCCCGGTGGGTGCAGCGGCGCCTGGGCCACTACCTGGGCGGGGTGGACCCGGACGCCGTGGCCCTGGAGCACGTGGGGCTGAACCACCTGACGTGGGTGCGCTCGGCCACGGTGGACGGCGTGGACCGCCTGCCGGGCCTGCTGGAGGCGTACGGGCCCGAGCTGGAGCTGGAGAGCGGCTCCCCGCTGCCGCTGCTCCGCCTCCTCGGGGCGCTGCCCTCCTACTACCTCCACTACTACTACGGCCGGGACCAGGTGGTGGCCGAGCAGCGGGCGCCCGGCTACCGGCCGAGGGCCGAGGTGGTGGCCGAGCTGGAGGCCGAGCTGCTGGAGCAGTACCGCGACCCCGGGCTCGTCACCAAGCCCGAGGCGCTCTCCCGGCGCGGCGGCGCCTACTACTCCGAGGCGGCGGTGCGGCTCATGGCGTCGCTCCACGCCGGGACCGGCGACGTCCAGGTGGTGGACGTGCGCAACGACGGCGCCCTGCCCGGCCTGCCGGACGACGCGGTGGTCGAGGTGCCGGCGGTGGTGGACGCCGGCGGCGCGCGCCCCCTGCCCCAGCGGCCGCTGCCGCCGGAGATGCTGGGGCTGGTGGAGCACTGCAAGGCGTACGAGCGGCTCGCCGTGGCGGCGGCTCTCTCCGGGAGCCGGGAGGCGGTGGTGAAGGCGCTGCTGGCCAACCCGCTGGTGGGCGGCTACCCGGTGGCGGACGAGCTGGCCGACGCCCTGCTGGCCGCCAACCGCCGCTACCTGCCCCGTTTCTTCCCCGGCTGAGCGTCGCGGTCCCGGCGCCGTCAGCCGGCGGCCGTCAGCCGGCGGCCGGCGGCCGTGGGCCCGGCGG
>JBOGGH010000569.1:0-2374 GCA_050743905.1 Acidimicrobiales bacterium | reverse complement strand
GCCCTCCACCGCGTCGCCCCCCGGGGCGCCGACCGGGCCGTCCCCCGGGCCGCCGAGCACCTCCCGGCGCGCCGAGGGCGTCACCACGCCGCGAGCTCCCGCAGCGCCAGGCGCAGCAGCTCCTCCACCCCCACGTCCTCGCGGACCCCGTCGAGCGCGGCCCGGATCTCCTCGGGCGAGTAGCCCAGCTCGGCCAGCGCCGCCCGGGCCTCGGCCCGTGCCGAGGGGCCGCTGCCGGTGGCCGGCGCCGGGGCGGCCGAGAAGTCGGGCAGGTCCAGCCGGCTCTTCAGGTCGATGAGCAGCCGGGCCGCCGTCTTGCGCCCGACGCCGGGCACCGAGCAGAGGGTCTCCACGTCGTCCTCCAGGACGGCGGTCGAGAGCGCCGCCGGCGACAGCGCCGAGAGCACGGCCAGGGCGAGCGCCGGCCCCACCCCGTGGGCGCCGAGGAGCGCCTCGAAGCACCGGCGCTCGTCGTCGTGGGCGAAGCCGTAGAGCACGATGGCGTCCTCGCGCACGTGGGTGTGGACGTGGAGGAACATCTCGGATCCGGCCGGTCCGGTGCCGGCGGCCGTGGCGGTGGTCACCGCCACGCGGTAGCCGACCCCGCCCACGTCGACCACCAGCTCGGCCTCGGCCGTCCTGGCCACCAGCGCGCCCCGCAGCGACCCGATCATCCCGCACCTCCCACTCCTGCCGACGCCCGGGCCACGGCCCGGCGCAGCGGCACCGTGGTCAGATGGCACACGGCCAGGGCCAGCGCGTCGGCCACGTCCGGCGGGCGCGGCACGGTCGAGAGGTGCAGGGTCCGGGCCACCATCCGCTGGACCTGCTCCTTGGTGGCGCTCCCGTAGCCCACCACCGCCTGCTTGACCTCGTTCGCCGTGTACTGGACCACCTCGCAGCCGGCCTCGGCGGCGGCGGCCAGCGCCAGGCCGCTGGCCTGGCCCACCGACATGGCGGTGCGGGCGTTCACCTGGAAGAACACCCGCTCGACAGCGACCGCGGCCGGGGCCAGCTCGGCGATCAGCGCACGGAGCTCCCGCTGGACCGTCCACAGCCGGTCCGGGAGCGGCGCCTCGGGGTGGGTCTCCACCACGCCGGCCGCCGCCGCCAGGAGATCCGGGCCCCCGCCCGGTCGCCCGACCAGCCCGTAGCCGCACCGGGACAGGCCCGGGTCGATCCCCAGCACGAACACGCGTTCGACTGTAGCGCGCCGCCGCCGGGGCGCCGGTGATGCTCGCCGTCAGGCCTGCTCGCCGCCGTCGCCGGCGTCGCCGCGTTCGTCGCCGTCGTCGCTGCCGGGTGTCAGGTCGGCCAGGTCGTCCGGCACCGGCGAGTCAAAAAGCCCCGCCCGGCGGGCGTTGATCCACACCGTGTAGCCGCAGGCCGTGCAGTGCACGGGGAACTGCGGCCGGGCCAGCCCCTCGGTCTGCTCGGACACCGCGCTGCGCTGCACCAGGAACATCCGTCCCTCGGCCAGCCAGTCGTCGGCGCCGCACACCGGGCACGGGCCGTGCCGCCAGTGGTCCCGCATCCACCGGCCGACCTGCGACGCGTAGGGCAGCGTGTCCGGGTCGTTGTCGATGGCGTAGGGCATGGGTCCTCCTGGTCCGCGGGTCCAGGGTAGCCAACCCCGCTCACGGCCTGGGCAGCGTCACCCGACGTGCCGGCACCACCGCGTCCAGCACGCCCAGGTGCACCACCGCGTACGGCACGCCGCGCGCCTCCAGGAGCCCCGTGAACTGCCGCTCGGTGAAGTTCCCCGGGCCCGTCTCGGGGTTGGAGAACGCCCTGGCCGCTCGGCGCCGGTGGCCGGGAGCGGAGAAGAGCCACGCCGGGCGGCGTGCGGCCCGCACCTCGGCCGCCGCCCGGGGCCAGCGCACCACGTCCAGGTGGCTGGGGGTCACCACCACCCCTGTGGGGTCGAGGACGTCCAGGACGTAGGCGGTCCAGTAGTCGCCGTAGGCGTACCGCAGGTGGTGCTCGTGCATGGCCGCCAGGACGTGGCGGACCGGGGCCTCCGGGTCGCCCCAGCCGGCGGCGAAGGCGGCGGGCGCGGTGGGGATCCCCCCGGCCCGGGCGGTGCAGGCGGTGAGCACGCCCAGCGCCACCAGGCCGGCGCAGGCCACGGCCACCACCCGTCCCCCGGCACCGGCCGCCCCGGGGACCCTCCCCCGCGGCGCGTGGCGGGCGCGCACCGACGTCGTCCGGACCCCGTCCCTCCCGCCGGCCTCCTCCTGCCGGGCCGCCGGCAGCGCCAGAGCGAGCGCCAGCAGCACCACCACGAGCCCCGGCAGCGCCACGCCGTAGCGCCCGTCCGACCAGTAGCCGGTGGAGGGCACGAGCGCGTAGACGAACGGGAAGGCCACCACCC
>JBOGGH010000568.1:0-2375 GCA_050743905.1 Acidimicrobiales bacterium | reverse complement strand
CCGGCGGCCAGGCCGGCGTGCCCGGCGTGCCCGGCGTGCCCGGGGCGGCACCGGTCGCGTCCTCCGGCGGCGCGCCGTCCACCTCCCCGATCTGGTACGCCCAGAAGGCCAGGGGCCGCGCCGCCGTGGCCGCGGGATCCTTCTGCCGGAGGGACCCGGCGGCGGCGTTGCGCGGGTTCACGAACGCCTTGGTGCCCTCGGCCTCGGCGCGCTCGTTGTAGGCGGCGAAGGCGCCGGTGGGCATGTAGATCTCGCCCCGGATCTCCAGGTGGTGGGGGTAGGGACCCGCCGCCGGGCTCAGCTCGTGGGGGACGTCGCCCACCGTGGCCACGTTGGCCGTCACGTCCTCGCCGGTCACGCCGTCGCCCCTGGTGGCCGCCTGGGCGAACCGCCCCTCCACGAAGGTGAGCGACATGGCCACCCCGTCGATCTTGGGCTCGCACGAGTACCGCAGGGATCCCAGGTCCACGTCGGGCAGCAGCCGCCGGAGCCGGTCCGCCCAGGCCTCGAGCTCCGCCTCGTCGAAGGCGTTGTCCAGGCTCATCATCGGGACGCGGTGGCGGACCTCGGCGAACAGGCCGGCGGCCGGGGGGGCGCCGACCGTGCGGGTCGGCGAGCCCGGCGTCACCAGATCCGGGTGCGCCTCCTCGATGGCCCGCAGCTCGCGCACCATGGCGTCGAACTCGGCGTCGGGGATCTCCGGCGCGTCGAGCACGTGGTAGCGCTCGTTGTGGTACTCGATGAGGTGGCTGAGCTCCTCGGCCCGGGCGGCGAGCACCTCCCCGGCGGCGGGCGCATCCCCGGCGGCGCCGGCATCCTCCCCGTTGCCATCCGTCGCCGTCGGCTGCGGCGTCGCCTTTCCCTTTCCCTTCCCCTTCCCCGTGCCCTTCCCCTTCCCGGCCATGGCCCGCCGCCCGGCGCGCCTACGCGGCGATCCCGGCGCCGAGCACCGAGCCCGGGTCGGCCGGGTCGTAGAGGGCCACGGTCTGGCCGGGGGCCACCGGTCGCTGCGGCTCGCGGAAGCAGACCGCCGGGCCGCCGGGACCGCACCGGAACTCCGCCGTCGCCGGGCGGCCGTGCGCGCTCACCTGCGCCAGCACCGGCGAGCCGTGGGGGGTCGGGCGGTCCACCCAGGTGAGCCGGTCCGGGTCCAGGGCCACGGCGGGAGCCAGCGCCGCCGCCGCGCCGCGCACCACCACCCGACGGCCCGGCACGTCCACCGCCACCGCGTACCGCCGGTGCCCGTCCGTGCCGTGGCCCATGCCGCGGCGCTGGCCCACGGTCACCAGCTCCACCGCCGGCACCTCGCCCACCGCCTCCCCCGTGGCGCCGTCCACCACCACCCCGGGGTGGAGCGGCACCCGCCCGCCGAGGAACCCCTGCCGGCCCTCGTCCCGCCGGACGAAGCAGACGTCCTGGCTGTCCGGCTTCTCCGCCGTCCGCAGGCCCAGGCGCGCCGCCCGGGCGCGGACCTCGGCCTTGGTGAGGTCGCCCACCGGCAGGAGCAGGCTGGCCAGCGCGTCCTGGCCCAGCATCGAGAGCACGTACGACTGGTCCTTGGCCGGGTCGGCGCCGCGCCGGAGGCGGTAGGGGCCGGCGCCGTCACCCGCCCCCGCCGGCGGGCCCACCCGGGCGTGGTGCCCGGTGGCCAGGCGGTCGAAGCCCAGCCGGCGGGCCCGGGCGAGCAGGCGGCCGAACTTCACGTGGCGGTTGCACTCCACGCAGGGGTTGGGGGTGCGCCCGGCGGCGTGGTCGGCCACATAGGGCCCGACCACCCGCTCCTCGAACGCCTCGGCCATGTTGAAGACGTGGTGGGCCACCCCGAGCTGCTGGGCCACCCGCCGGGCGTCGTCCACGTCGGCCACCGAGCAGCACCCCGAGTCCGAAGGGCCGCCCCACAACTTCAGGGTGGCCCCCACCACCTCGTGCCCCTGCTCCACGAGGAGCGCGGCGGCCACCGAGGAGTCCACCCCGCCCGACATCGCCACGAGCACGCGCACCACCAGATCCTGCCACCCGGCGCGCCGTCAGGCCCGCAGCCGGGCCACGGCGGGGGGGACCGCCGCCAGGGCGCGATGCACGTCCGCCTCCGTGGTGGACCACCCGAGGGTGAAGCGCACGGCGCCGCGGGCGTCGGCGTCGGCCACGCCCATGGCCCGCAGCACGTGGCTGGGCTCGAGCGCGCCGCTGGCGCAGGCGGCCCCGCCCGAGGCGCAGATCCCCTCCCCGTCCAGCAGCACCAGCAGCTCTTCCTGCTCCACGCCGCGGAAGCGCAGGTGGCAGTGGCCCGGGAGCACCCGCCGGCGGTCGGCGCTCTCCACGGCGCCGGCCACGGAGGCCAGCAGGCCGTCGGCCAGGCGGTCGCGCAGGCCGGC
>JBOGGH010000567.1:0-2377 GCA_050743905.1 Acidimicrobiales bacterium | reverse complement strand
GTCCCGGTGGGGGTGCTGGGCAGCGGCCGGGCCCGGCGGATCGTGGAGCGCAACGTCGTGGCCTACCGCCGCGGCTGGGTGTTCCTGCTGTCGGGCTTCTTCGAGCCGTTCTTCTACCTGCTCTCCATCGGGGTGGGCCTCAGCTCGCTGGTGGGCGAGGTCCACGTGGGGGGATCGGTGCTGCCCTACACGGCCTTCGTGGCCCCGGGGCTGCTGGCCTCCTCGGCCATGAACGGCGCCCTGTTCGACGCGACCTTCAACGTGTTCTTCAAGCTGAAGATCGCGCACACCTACGACGCGATCCTGTCCACCCCGCTCGAGCCCCGGGACGTGGCCGTGGGGGAGCTGTGCTGGTCCCTGCTGCGGGGCGGCCTGTACTCGGCCGCCTTCCTCTGCGTGATGGCCGGCCTGGGGTACACGGTCACCCCGTGGGTGGCGCTCTGCTACCCCGGCGCGCTGCTGGTGAGCTTCGCCTTCGCCGCCGCCGGCATGGCCGGGACGACTTACATGCGGAGCTGGCAGGACTTCGACATGGTCTCCCTGGCCATCATCCCGCTGTTCCTGTTCTCGGCCACCTTCTACCCCCTCTCGGTGTACCCGGGATGGTTGCAGGTGGTGGTCCGTTGCACCCCGCTCTACCAGGGCGTGGCCCTGCTGCGAGGCCTCGACCTCGGCGCGTTCGAGTGGTCCCTGCTCGGCCATGCCGCCTACCTGTCGGCTATGGGCGTGGTGGGGCTGGCGGTGGCCGTCCGGCGCCTGGGGCGCCTCCTGCTGCCGTAGGCCCGTTCCAGCCAAACTCGCCACCTGGTAGCGGGCTCATTCAGTACGGCTCCTGCGAAGATCGAGTCCGTGCACGCGGACCATCACATCCGTGGACACGACCCGAGGCGGGTTCGTCGCCTCTTCGGAGCTCAGCAGGGTGTCACGGTGAGCGTGGAAGCACTGCGCCCACGTCCTGGGCCTTCATCTGAGTTGCTCGGCAAGTGCGACGATGATGCCCTCGGGGCCACGGAGGTAGCAGAGCCGATAGATGTCCTCGTACTGCGCCACCTCGCCGAGGAGCTCGGCGCCGTGGGCCTGTAGGCGGACGACCGCGTCGTCGATGTCGTCGATGGCGAACATGACGCGATGGAGGCCCAGCGTGTTGGGCGGCGGCTTCGGCGGCTCGGAATTGGACGCGGCGGGAGTGAGGTACCTGGTCAGCTCCAACTTGTTGTGGCCGTCCGGGGTCCGCATCATCGCGATCTCGCTACGAATGCCGTCGAGCCCGACGGCGCGGTCCGCCCAAGTGCCTTCGATCTGCCCCTTGCCTTCCAACTCCATGCCGAGCTCGGTGAAGAACGCGACAGCCGCGTCCAGGTCGTCGACGACAATGGCGACATTGTCCATCCGCTGAACCGTCACGACCCGAGGTTAGGGCATCGAAGGATCAGCGGGGCGCCCCAGGGACTCGCGCCCCGCTGAAATCCGGTGAGCCCAGATAGCTTCCGAGCAGCCCGAAGGTGATGCCGATCATGCACAGGGCTCGGCGTTGGCCTCACTCGCCGGTGCCGGAGAGCTCCCAGATGGCGACGGTGCTGGCGCCGATCTCGCTGCCCGGTAGCTTCCAGTGCCGAGCGTACCGCCCGGACCGCCGTGCAGGTACACGGCGGGGATGCCGTCGGACCGTCCTGACTCCTCCCAGTAGATCTCCTGGCCACCACCGACGTCGAGAAGACCCGACGCTCGAACCGCTGCCTTCTCGAACACCGGCGCAAAGCTACCCTCCGGATCGACGGTGCGACCGATGAGGAGCCAGGGGTTACCGAATGTTGACATCGGCGGCCATCGCCCGGCCTACGAAGGCGCGACCGACCGTAGCCTGTTGCCATGACGCTTGATCGGCCACAGCCAGGACCTCTCCAACTGGTCGACGCCCATCACCATCTGCTCAATCTGGACCGGCTCGAGTACCCCTGGATCCGGCGACGGGACCCGGTCCTGGCGGCCCTGACGGACGACTACTTCGACATCGCACGCGACTACGACGTCGGTGACTATCTCGCCGAGGTCGACAGGGAGCCGGTCCTCTCGGTGGCCTGCGAGTTCGGGGCGGCCGACAGCGTGGCTGAGGCCGCCTGGGTTCAGCAGTGCTCGGAGGGGCCGGGGTATCCGAGCGCGTTCATCGCGGGCGTGGACCTCACCTCGTCCTCTTTGCCGGACGTCCTGGCTCGGTACCGGGACCTCCCGGTGGTGCGAGCGGTGCGCCAGCCCCTGTACTGGGCCGACGATCCGCTGCGCCGCCTCGGCGCCCGTCCCGACTACCTCACCGACCCGGCGTGGTGGCGCGGGTTCGAGCGAGTGGCAGAGGCGGGCCTCGTCTGGGACCTGCTCGTCT
>JBOGGH010000566.1:0-2378 GCA_050743905.1 Acidimicrobiales bacterium | reverse complement strand
CTGGCCGTGGCGCGGATGTGGGGCGACGGGTCCGTGGCGGCGGTGGACGGCTCGCAGATCGAGACGTGGGAGAATAACACCTCGCCGAGACCTCGATCAGATACGACGGGTTCGGGGCATCGCGTTCCGCCTGGTCTCCGACACCTACATCGCGCAGTTCTCCCATTTCATCCCTTGTGGCGTGTGGGAGGCGGTGTATCTGCTGGCCAACGATTCGGACATCCAGCCCGACCAGGTGCATGCCGATACCCAGGGCCAGTCGCTGCCGGTTTTCGGGATGGCGGCCCTGCTCGGCTTCGACCTGCCGCAAACTCGGATTAGCGGCGATAGGCGCGCCACCGGGGCGATCGGGCGCTGTTTTACACGGCCGTCGAGGCGCAGCGCTCGTGCTGCGCCCCCTGTCGGGCTGAGGGTCAGCGCTGCTGATTGGCGATGCCGATGTATTCGCCGAGCCGGTACTCGAAGTCGAGTCCGGCTTGGGCGGCGAGCGCTTGCGTGCCGGCCGCGCGTGTGAGGAAGCCGGGCAGCGTGAGGGAGTGCGCGTATTCGCCGTAGGCGGTGATGAGGTCGGCGTCGGGGGGCAGCACGGCCCGGTTCACCATCGCTTTGGCCGAGGCGAGGGAGGTGCGGTCGAACGATGCGAGGCGTGCTGCGATGGCGTCGACGAAGGCGTCGAGCTCGTCGTCGGGGAGGGCTCGGGTGACCCAGCCCCACCGTTCGGCGATGTCGGCGTCGTAGTCGGCGCTGCTGAGGATGACCTCCAGCGCCCGGTCGCGGCCGATGGTTCGCGGCAGCCGTTCAGTGCCGCCGCCGCCGGGCAGCAGACCGCTGCCGACCTCCGGCTGGCCGAAGATCGCCTTCTCCCGGCTCGCATACCGCAGGTCGGACGCGAGGGCGAGTTCGTTGCCGCCGCCTCGGGTGCGCCCCCGGATCGAGGCGATCGTGATGTAGGGGGCCTTGGTGAGTTTCAGCACGATGTCGGTCCACACCGGCACTGCGTCCTTTTCCTCCGGGGCGGGGAAGTCCGCCGCGGCTGCGAGGTCGAAGTGGTTGAAGAAGAAGCCGGGCACGCCGCTGTCGAAGACGACGACCTGGATGTCCGGGTCCACGTCCAGTTCGGCGACGATCCCGGCGAGCCGCCGGACGGTCTCACCGACGATGAGGTTGACGGGCGGGTTCGAGAACGTGATCTTCGCGATCTGTGGTGACGTGCGTTCCAGGCTGAGGGTGCTCTGCTCGGTCATGATGTGCTCCATTCGGGGCGCTGGCTGTTGGCCGGGTTCGCGCGCGGTCTCAGCGGGCGAGGAAGTCGAGCGCGACGGGTACGAACTTCTCGTGGTACTGGAAGATCCCGCCGTGGCCGGAGTCGGGATAGATGATGAGCTCGCTGCCCGGGATCCGGCGGTGCAGGTCCTCGGAGAGCACGGAGGGCACCATCCGGTCGTGGTCGCCGTTCGCGATCAGTGTGGGCTGGGTGATCGCGGACAGGTCGGCGGGCGTCGAGCGCCCCCAGCGCTTGATCGCCTTGAGCTGGGTCTGGAACGCCTTGATGGAGATGTTGGCGTCGCGGCCGGCGGTGCGCTCCTTGAGGCGTCCGACGAACGCCCTGGCGGCGCGCTTGCCGGTGGTGTTGCGGTTGAAGAACAGGAACTCCTTCGGGTCCTGGCGCGTCAGTGTCGCACGCAGCGTGTCGTAGTACGTGGTCCCTGCGACCTTGTCGATGCCTGTGCCCCCGGCGGGGCCGGTGCCCGTGAGGATGAGCTTGCGGACGAACTCCGGGTGCCGGACGACCAGCGCCTGGGCGATCATGCCGCCCAGGGAGAACGAGAAAATGTCGACCTTGTCGAAGCCCAGGGCCTTGATGAAGGTGACGGCGTCCTCGGCCATCGTCTCGATCGTGTCCGGGACGGCGCCGGAGGATGCGCCGACGCCGCGGTTGTCGAAGGTGATCACGTGGTGCTTGGCGGCGATGGGATCGATGACGGCTGGGTCCCAGTTGTCCAGGGTGCCGGCGAGGTGGACGAAGAAGATGACGGGAATCCCGGTCTTCGGGCCGAGCTCACGATAGGCGAAGTTCACTCCGCCGGCGGCGATGGTGCGGGTCGGTGCGTCCTTGTACGACGTCACCACATGGTGGTGCATTTCTTGTTCGTTAATCATGGCCGTGCCCTTCTGTGGATGGGATTTCTGTGAGTGTTGTTCGCGCATGGGCGGTAGGCGGCAGGACCGGATGGGTCAACGGCAGGTCAGCCATCGTGACGACGACCTTGCCCTTGACCCGCCCCGAGTTGACGTAGTCCAGCGCCGCCGCGGTGTCGGCGAAGTCGAAGACCCGGTCGATGACCGGGCGGATCACGCCGGCGTCGACCAGCGCGGTG
>JBOGGH010000565.1:0-2383 GCA_050743905.1 Acidimicrobiales bacterium | reverse complement strand
GTGGCCGCCCGCGTCCCGGCCGAGGCGGCACCGGCTCTGCGCCCGCCTCGGCCCGTGCGCCGGTCCGGCCACGATCCGTTCTTCGTGAGCGCCGCCCCCGGCCAACTGGCGGCCGCCGTCGTCACCGCCGCGGCCGGGGCCGTGGGCCAGGTGGCGCCGGGCACCGTCGCCGTCCTCGCCCCCACCTCGCTCGTCGGCGAGCTCGCCCTTGTCCTCGACGACGCCGGCTACCACGCCATCGACCCGCGCCGCGACGGCCTCGGCTCGCCGCTGAGCCTCCTTCCCGTCGACCTGGCCAACGGGCTCGAGTTCGACGCCGTGGTGGTGGTGGAGCCCGCCCTGGTGGTCGCCGGGGAGGAGGCCGGGCGGGAGGGGCCGCCGGCCGTCACCACCCGCGGGCTGCGCACGCTCTACGTGGACCTCACCCGGCCCACCCGCCGGCTGGCCGTGGTGGCGTCCATGCCCCTGCCGGCCGGGCTCGAGCCGGCCTGATCCCGGTCCCGCCACCTGCCCGTCCGTGACCAGGATGTTGGCGCCCGGGGGTGCCGGTCGAGTAGGAAAGACGCCGTGAGCCAGGCCATTTCGGTCGAACAGCCGGCGAAGCCGCGCCGGATCGTCCACGACCGGCCGCCGATGCTCGCCATCGGGGTGATGATCTGGCTCGGGTCCGAGCTGATGTTCTTCAGCGGCCTCTTCGCCGCCTTCTTCAGCATCCGGGCCAACGACCACCCGTGGCCCCCCGTGGGCACCCATCTCGACACCATCCAGGCCGGCGTGTTCACGGCGATCCTCGTCTCGTCCAGCTTCACCATGCAGAAGGCGGTCTTCGACGAGGAGCGCTTCAACCGCCGCGGCGCCCGGATCTGGGTGGGGTGCACCATCGCCCTCGGGATGATGTTCCTGGGCAACCAGTTCTACGAGTGGGTGACCCAGGCAACGCGGTGGAGCACCAACGCCTACGGGTCGCTCTTCTACATCATGTCCGGGCTCCACGGGCTCCACGTGGCCCTCGGGCTCGTGGCCATGGTGTTCCTCCTCGGCCGGATGAGGGGCCCGGCGGGGGACCCTGGCGAGCTCTCCGTCTTCCAGGGGGTGAGCTACTACTGGCACTTCGTGGACATCGTGTGGGTCGGCCTCTATAGCTGCCTCTTCCTCCTCAAGTAGGTACGCCTGGATGCTGCGCCGCCTGCTGAAGAGCCGCTACCTGCTCCCGGTCGCCGTCCTGGCGGCGGTGGGCCTGGGCGGCATCGCCGTCCTGGCCCCCGGGGCGTCCGCCCAGGGGCAGTCGACAACCGGCACCGCGGCGGTCAAGAAGGTCGTCCTCACAGCCAGGACGGGCGACGTGGTCTCGGTGCACGGCACCACCCGGCACTCGGCGCTCGCCGCGGCGTGCGTGCGGGACCTGTCCCGGATCAGCTACTCCGGCCCGCCCAACTCCGGCTCGCCCGGCACGTCGACCTTCGTCAACTGCGTCAACGGCCGCATCACCTCGTACGGCAGCTCGGCCATCACCTACACCGCCCCGCCCCGCTCCTACGTGGCGGCCGGCGAGGCCCTCTTCGACCAGAACTGCTCGAGCTGCCACGAGGCGGACGCCCAGGGCGGCACGGCGGCGCCGTCGCTCATCGGCGTGGGCCCGGCCACGGTGGACTTCTGGGTGAGCACCGGCCGGATGCCGGCCGCCACGCCGCTCACCACTCAGGCCCAGTCCAAGCCGCCCCGGCTCAGCAACCACCAGGCCCGGGAGATCGCCGCCTTCATCACATCGCTGACACCGGCGGCGCCCTTCATCCCCACGGTCCACCTCAAGCACGCCGACCTGGCCGTCGGGGCGACACTGTTCGCCCTGAACTGCGCCGCCTGCCACACCATCACCGGCATGGGCGACGAGCTGGCCTACGGGACCAACGCCCCCACGCTGCACCACGTCGCGCCCACCCAGATCGCCGAGGCGATCCGCACCGGCCCGGGCAACATGCCCCGGTTCACCGGCAACCTGACCGACAGCCAGGTGCGGGACGTGGTGGCCTACGTGTCCGAGTACATCCAGCACCCGGACAACCGGGGCGGGTTTGGCCTCGGCGGGATCGGCCCGGTGGCCGAGGGCTTCGTGGCGCTGCTGTTCGGCGTGGGAGGGCTGATGCTGGTGTGCTTCTGGATCGGTGACCGCTCGTGAGCGACCACGACCTGACGGGCAACGGCGACGGCGACGGCGGCGTGGCCACGCGGGTGCCGATGCCGGTGGCCCGGTTTGACGACCCGCACCTCGGGGAGGCGGCGAGGCACCCGCAGCGGGCCGAGCGGCTGATCGCCGCGATCCTGCTGGTGGGGATGGCCGGGGTGGCGGGGTTCGGCGCGGCGTACGTCCAGGACGCCGCGCCGT
>JBOGGH010000564.1:0-2388 GCA_050743905.1 Acidimicrobiales bacterium | reverse complement strand
GGCGCGGCGCGGGCGCGGTCGGCAGCCGGCGGGCCCCCGGCCAGCAGGGCGGCCATGTCGCCCGGCAGCCCCACCGCGGGGTCGGTCAGGTCCACCAGCTCGTCGCCCTCCACCACGCCGGTGCGGGGCGGCGGGTCACCCCCGGGGTCGTGCCCGGCGGCGCCGTCGGACGGGGGGAGGAAGCTGGCCAGTCGCACCGGCCCGAACCTACCGCCGGCCCGGGAGGGGCGCGGCGCCCGGCCCGGTAGGGTGGCCCCGATGGCGCCCCGGCAGGTGCTGACGCTGGACGAGGTCGACCTCACCGACCTCGACTTCTGGGCCCGGCCCCTGGCGGAGCGGGACGAGGCGTTCCGCCTGCTCCGGAGCGAGCGGCCGCTCGCCTTCTTCCACGAGCGGGACCTGCGGGAGGTCTCGGCGCTCGCCCCGCCCCCCGGTCCCGGCTTCCGGGCCGTGACCCGCCACGCCCACGTCGCCGAGGTGAGCCGCCACCCCGAGATCTACCGCTCCGGGCCGGGGGCGGTCAGCATCCCCGACCTCCCGCCCGAGATGGTCGAGTACTTCAGCGGGATGATCAGCACGGACAATCCCCGTCACGCCCGCCTCCGCCGCATCGTCTCGGCGGCCTTCACGCCGCGGCGGGTCCGCACCGTCGAGGACCACATCGAGCAGGTGGCGGTCGACGTGGTGGGCCGGGTGGCCCGGGACGGTGCGTGCGACTTCGTCACCGGGGTGGCGGCCCCCCTCCCCCTCCGGGTCATCTGCGGGATGATGGGCATCCCCGAGCACGACCAGGACGCCGTCCTGCGCTGCTCGAACGTCATCCTCAGCAGCGGCGACCCCGAGTACGTCCCCGAGGGGCACGACCCGGTCGTCGCCTTCGTCGAGGCCGGGCAGGAGCTGACGGCGATGATGGAGGCGATCGCCGACCACCGTCGCGCCCACCCCGCCGACGACCTGACCACGGCCCTCATCACCACGAACATCGACGGCGAGGCGCTCTCCCACGCCGAGCTGGCGTCGTTCTTTGTGCTCCTGGTGGTGGCGGGCAACGAGACCACCCGCAACGCGATCGCCCACGGCCTCTGGGCCCTGACCGAGCACCCCGACCAGCGGGCGGCCTGGGCGGCCGACCCCGAGGGCGTGGCGCCGACGGCGGTGGAGGAGATCGTGCGGTGGGCGTCGCCGGTGACGTGGATGCGGCGCACTGTGGGCCGGGAGACGGTGCTGGCCGGCGAGGCGCTGCACCCCGGGGACAAGGTGGTCCTCTACTACAACTCCGCCAACCGCGACGAGGCGGTCTTCACGGAGCCGTACCGCTTCGACGTGACCCGCTCGCCCAACCCGCACGTCGGCTTCGGGGCGGCCGGCCCGCACGTCTGCCTCGGCGCCCACCTGGCCCGGCGGGAGATCCGGGTGATGTTCGACGTGCTGCTGCGCACGCTCCCGGATATCCGGGCCACCGCCCCGCCGGACCGCCTGCGCTCGGACTTCGTCAACGGGATCAAGCACCTGCCCTGCGCCTGGACGCCGGCCGCCTGACCGGGGGGACGCCGGACCGGCGCCGCCCCGCCGTCAGCCGAGGGGGCGCTTGTAGCCCTCGTGGCTGCGGACGAAACCGTGCCGCTCGTAGAACCGGTGGGCCCGGTCGCGCACCTGGTTGCTCGTGAGCTGCACCCGGTAGCAGCCGGCGGCGGCGGCCCTCGCCACCGCCGACTCCACCAGCTCCCCGCCGATGCCCAGCGAGCGGCGGTCGGACCGCACGTGGACGGACTCGATCTCGGCGCACCGGCCGCCCCGGTGCTGGAGGTGCCGGAAGACGATGAGCTGGCACACGCCCACCACCTCCCCGTCGACCTCGGCCACCAGGACCTCGCCGTCGGGCGCGGCGGCGATCTCCTCCAGCGCGGCGCGATAGGGCTCGAGGTCGGCGGGGTCCTCCGCCCCCTCCACCAGGCTCCCGCCGGCCAGCAGGCGCACGAGCACGGCGACGTCGGACGGCAGCGCGGTGCGGACGGCCACCCCGCTCATGCCGCCTCCCCCACGCAGAGGCTCTCCACCCCGCGGTCGTGCTCGTCGCCGAACGCGACGACGCCCTCGTCGGCGGCGTCGTGCTCGGCCGGTCGCTCGTCGTGGACGATCCGTGGTTCCATCGGTGCTCCCTCGGTGTGCGGGTGGTCGGTGCGGGTGGTGGTGCGGGTGGTCGGTGCGGGCCCCTGGGGCCCGGGACGCAGAGGAGCCGCCCCCTGGGGGGCGGCTCCTCGACGGCGACCGGGCGGATGTGGCCTGGTCAGCCCGTCGAGGACGCCCCCTTCACGGCCAGGGGCGAGGCGCAGCGGACGATCGCCGGCGGCACGTCGGCCGACGGCGCGGCGCCAGCCGGCGCTACCG
>JBOGGH010000563.1:0-2390 GCA_050743905.1 Acidimicrobiales bacterium | reverse complement strand
AGGTCGTTCTGGGCGTCGCTGCCGCCCACGCAGGCCACGGTGTCGACGACCGGTGCCATGGACGCCGCCGCGCCGGACCAGTCCTCGGCGGCGAGGGCCACCACGCCCTGGAGCAGCGGCAGGCCGACCTGCCACGCCGGCGACGCCGGGCCCGCGGGCCCGGAGAGCTCGGCCAGCGCGTCGCGGGCAGCGTCCGCCCGGCCGGCACGGACGAGCGCGTAGAGGTAGTGGGCGTTCATGAAGGGGAAGATCCGGTCCGCGGCCCGCTTCTCGGCGTAGGGCACGATCGGCGCCCAGAGCGCCGGGTCCACCCGCTCCCCCATGAGCTCGAGGCGCCAGAGCAGGGAGACGGCGTCCGTGTGCTCGAAGGCCGACGCGGGATCCTGCTCGGAGAAGCGGTCGCGGTAGAGGGCCAGTGCCCGGGCGACGTCGCCCACGGCCAGGTGGAGCAGGGCCAGGTGCCACGAGTTGTGCCCCCGGATGCCCACGCCGTGGCCGTCCCAGGAGGGCATGGCGCCGGCGAGGGTGGCGATCCCCTCGTCCCAGCGACCGGCGTTCAGGAGCACGTGGCCGAGCGCGTGGTGGGCCCAGGGCGTGTCGGTGTCGAGCGCGAGCGCCCGCTCGGCCAGGCGCTGCGCCTCCCGGTAGTGGCCGTTCAGCTCGTGGGCGAAGGCGTGCATGGCGCCGAAGCAGGCCAGATCCTCGTTGGCCGCCGCCACCGAGTCCATGAGCCGCATGTGGCGCGGGAAGTCCGGGCTCTCGAAGAGCACGAACTCCGCCAGCTTGACCGCGGTCACGTCCTCCGGCCATCGGGCCAGGAGATCCTCGAAGTGGTGGAGCGACGTGCCGAAGTCGCCGTCCGCCCAGGCGCGGACGGCCCGGTAGAGGAACTGCTCGCGGGGCGTCGCCGCGTCCACCAGTCCCGCTGCGCCGTCCAGCAGCGGCACGGCGCCCCCCTCCACCTCGGCGGCCACCTGGGCGAAGAGGTGCATGGCCGCCGCGTACACCTGGGCCGCCAGGCACCCGGGAGCGCCGGCGGCGACGTCGGCGATGGCGGCGGCGTCGTCGTGGAAGTTCTGGAAGTCCACCTGGAACGCGCCGAGCCGGGACGCCACGTCTCCCCCGGCGCCGGTGAGCGGCAGGCCCCGCCAGTCGTGCTGCACGGGGCCAGTCTGGCAGCGGGCCCGGCGGCCCACAGGGGGCGCCGCGCTCCCCCCGACGGTCCCGGCGGCCCGGCAGGCCCCCCGTCCCGGCGGCCCGGACGGGGGGCTCTGGTACCTTCCCGGCATGATCGTCAGCGTCACGGACGAGCAGGCCGACCTGGTGGCCCGGGCCGCCTACACCGTGGCCACCGCCGGCGGCACGACCCCCCTCTCGGCCGCGGATCGCCGGGGGGTGGCGAGCGCCATGGCGCGGGTGTTCGGCTGGACCCAGCCGGTGGACGTGGACGGGCTCACCTGCGTCCCCTCCGGGGATCTCGTCCGGGCGGTCGAGGACCCCGGCCTCCGGCTCCAGGTGGTCCGGGTGCTGGCCGTCCTGGCGCTCCTCGACGGCGTGGTGGACAAGGCGCGCATCGAGCGTGCGCTGGACGTCGCCACCGCCCTCCACGTCCACGCCGAGTTCGTGGACGCCCTGCACCAGCTCCAGCTCGACCACGCGCGGTGGGTGGGCTACGACATGATCCGGGCCAACGTCATGACCATCCCGGGGCTCCCGTGGCTCCCCGACGACCCCTACGGGCCGTTCCTGCCCTACGGCGGGCCGGCCACGGACCCGGTGCTCGCCCGCCGGTACGAGCAGCTCGCGGCGCTCGAGCCGGGCACCTTTGGACGCGCCTTCTACGACCACTACCGGACGAACGGGTACGCCTTCCCCGGGGACCCCGCCGGCCTGTCCGAGGTCTGGGCCACGCCGCACGACAGCCTCCACATCCTCTCCGGCTACTCGACCTCGGCCCAGGGCGAGCTCCTCGTGGCCGCCTACACCGGAGGGACGCTGGACCCGTCCGTCGACTTCATGGAGAGCCACGTCCTGCCCACGATCCTCATCTACCACCTGGGGATCGACCTCAACAAGGGCCTGAACGCCGGCGACAAGGCGCGCCTGGAGGCGGACCCCTCGTGGGCCGACAACTACGACGGCAACGTCCACCTGGGCCTCGACGCCGAGAAGCTCTGGGCGGCCTGGGAGCGCGGCGTGGTGACGTCCGAGAACGTGTACTCGGGGCACTGGGACTTCTGGGCCCACGTGGCCACGCCCCTGGAGGAGCTGCGGCAGCGGTGGGGCGTCCCCCCGCTCGACCCTTCGCTGGCAGCAGTGGCGGACGACCAGGTCAGCCGGGAGGCGTTCGAGCGCCCGGGCCTGCCGCCGCCGCCGGCCGTGTCCTCGAC
>JBOGGH010000562.1:0-2392 GCA_050743905.1 Acidimicrobiales bacterium | reverse complement strand
GTGCATCGACCGCAGGTACCTGAACCTCTAGGATCCACGGCACCTGTTCAGGTCCTCACGCCGGCTCGAGCTGGATCGTCTGGAGACGCACGCTGGCGTTCCGCCGCTGCCCGTCCTGCCGGCCGCGCTGGTTGCCGTGAGCGGCTGCGACTCAGTCACGGACGAGTTTGAGCGCCAGACCGGGAAGGGCGAACGATGCGAGGAACCGAAGGCAGCGGCTGCCGGGGTTTCCGAGGATCCGAAAGAGACTTTTGGGCCGTTTCCGGTGCTGGGGCGCAGCCCGCCTGCCGGTGGGCGGCACGCCGGGCTCGCCGGAAAACTCCATCGAGGCCGGCGGCGGTCGGTCAGCGGAGTCCAGCGAGCCGTTCCCGAAGCTCAGCGGCGAGGTGTCTTGCCCTCGTGCGCCGGCGCCGAAGACCGGCAATCAGCTGACCACGATCGAGCTCGTCGTCGGGCCTTGGTGCCACGGCAACAAGCACACACGATGGCCGAGCCTTTGTCCAGTACCCTCCGAGGCCTTGACCTGGGCCTACGGGATCACCGAACGCTTAGCTTGCATTTAAACCCCCGCTGCGCCCTCAGGCCGCCTTCTTGACCACCGGGTAGCGGGTGCGCGGCGGCCGAGTGGTCCCCTTTGGTCGTCCCGGACCCGCCACGGTCGATTTCGGTGGACTGGCCGGAGTGCCGATCGTCGAGCCAAGTCGACGAAACCCCCTCCGGACCCGCGCGGGGGTGAGGAGCCGAGGGTCGCGTGGGCGCTCCCAGGGGAGCCGGAGGTCGGCGACGAGGCCACGGGCCAGTCGGAGCTGGGTGTAGGCGGCGACGATGAGCCAGGTCCAGCGGTCGGCCTGCTCAGGGGTGCAGACAGACGGCGTCGTCCATCCCAAGATCCCCTTTTGGAACCGGAAGCCGTGCTCAATGTCGAAGCGGTGCAGGTACGCGCGCGCACAACGCTCCAAGTCGGGCTCCCCTTCGCCCGACCACCACAGCCACAGGGTCTTTTTCACCCCGCCGGCAGACTTTCCCAGGTGCTCGACGTCGATGCGGATGACGCTGCCCTTCACGATCGGAGGGACCGCGTGGTCCGCCCAACGGCCTCGTCCAGACAGTCTCGGGTGCAGCCCGTGCCAGGCGCTGATGCGCACCGTCCCGTAGCGCTCGTCGTGGATCGAGCAAGCGGCGTCGGGTGCAGACCAGCTCGCCTCGTCCGAGCACTTCGACCTCTTGCCGTGCCGTGGGGGGCGCCCGCCGCTCGAAGCCGGCCGGTTCGCACGAGCAGGCGGGTCGGCGTAGAACACCCGGTCGTCGCGGATCCGACAGCACACCTCGACGCGCTCGCCGGCGAGTTCGTAGCCGAGGGCTATTCCGTCGTAGCCGGCGTCGAAGACGAAGAGCGCGACCTCACGGTCCTGGGGCAAGAGCACGAGGAGGAGGCGGATCTGTCCGACCGTGGCAGTGGTCGCGTCCTCACACGGCATGAGGCGCATCGCTGTGAGAGGTTGGGACCACGAGTCGTTCGCCCAGGACAGCTGGCTCACCCACTGGTAGCTCCACCCCGCAACGATCGGCTGGCCGGCGGAGTGTCGTGACGCCGAGTGGTAGAAGCCCCGAGAAGGGCTCGTCTCTGCATCGCAGCGTGGCCACGTGGAGGCATCGACCGCGAAGACGAGCGGCCAGTCGGCCGGCCGGGCCTTGACGAGGAGGCGCCGGAGGCCTTCTGCGTCGACGCCGCCGAGAGAAAGTGCCTTGTAGAGGCTCCCGTGGGACCGGGTGAACTCGGACTCGAGGCTCAATGCGGGAATGGACCCGACAGGCCCCTGCGCGCACAGCGTCGCGTCGCACAGCTCGAAGAGCGCGTCGGCCCATCGTGGGAAACACGAGTACAGCCCGTCTCGGAAGTCGATGAGCCCGGCAATGGTATCTCGTTCGCCCATGCCAGACAGTATGACTACTGTCTGGCACTGGAACTGGGATACTCACTGACGGAGGCACCATGGCCCGAACGACCCCGACGCAGCGGCTCGCTGAGTACGAGCACCGTTACCGCGAGCTCGCAGGACAGCTCGCCTCGATCGGCCTCATCGCATCGGGGAGCGTCGTCAGGCGCTACACGTACTGCGCGACGCCCGGGTGCCGCTGCCACGCGGATCCACCCCACCCGCACGGCCCCTATTACCAGTGGAGCGCGAAGGTGAACGGCAAGACCGTCACCCGGCGTCTCAGCGTCGCGGAGGCGAGACTCTACAAGCAGTGGATCGACAACGACCGCAAAATGCGCAAGCTCATCGCGCAGATGCGCGCGGTCGCGGCCAGGGCAGGCGAGATCAGGCTGGCCGAGGCCGTTGGAAGCTGAGGTCAGGGTTTAAACACAAGCTTAGAGCGTCAGCGGATA
>JBOGGH010000561.1:0-2396 GCA_050743905.1 Acidimicrobiales bacterium | reverse complement strand
GCGCCCGGGCCCGGCAAGCCAGAGCACCACGGCCAGCCCGGCGGCCGCCGCCACCAGGATCCGCATCCACTCCCGGAGGAAGCGCACGAGGATGTCGAACACGGCGCCGGTCACCGACGGGTCGGCGCGGGCGGCGGCGTGGTCCACGAAGAAGGCGCGGCCCAGGGCGAGGCAGGCCAGGAGGAACACGGCGAAGAGGGCGGTCCCCACGGCGATCCGCAGCAGGGCCTTCCGCCGGTCCACGGCCACGGCCACGGCGGCCACCACCACGAGGCCGGCCACCAGCGGCACCTCCCAGCCGAGGCTTGTGGCGGTCGAGAACAGGCGGCGGGCCTGGGAGACCTGGCGGCTGGAGGCGAGCTGGAGGGTGAGGGTGTCGGCCCGGTCCAGGCGGTGGCGTACGCCGTTGAAGACGGTGACCCCGCGCTGGTCCAGGGCCGTGACGGCCTTTGTGATCACCGGCGTGACGTCCACGATCACCCGGTTGGCGCGCCGCGCCGGTGTGCGCTTGCCCGTGAGCACGTCGACCACCGTCTGATGCGAGCGCCGGTTGATCGTGTCCCAGAGGCGGTGGAACCAGGTGCTGTTGAGGACGGCGTCCACCTGGCGCCGGACGAACGCGTGGAGCTGGCTCGTCACCGGCGCCGCCAGGAACGCCGCCTTCGAGGGCAGCGCGTGCTCGATGCGGTCCTGGACGTCCACGGCGTCGAAGAGCTTGTTGGTGGCCGCCACGGCCACCTGCTCGGTGATCACCTTCTCGCGCACGAGCGGGGCCAGCGTGGCCACGTACTGGTCGGTGTTGGTCACGGTGTTGACCGTCCACACGGTGAACACCGAGAGCGGCACCAGGAGCGAGGCCAGCACCACCAGGATCCAGGTCACCACCCGCCGCGTGCGCTCGAGGGTCCGCCGGCGGGGGGCGCCCTGCTCGGCGTCGGGCCGGGCCGGACGGGGCCCCAGGAGCCGCATCCGCGCGGCTACGCCCGTCCTGCGGGCCTCGCCCTCGTGGTCCATCGCGTCCGCCCCTTCCTCCTGCTCCCCGGCCCCCGGCAGGGGAATTCTGCACTGCCCCGGCGCCGGTGACGGGGACCGCCCCCCGGGTGCCCCCGACACCCGGTGCCGGGACGTCCCGTCAGGGGCTGGGGTGGCGGTGCCGCCAGGGGAACGCCTCCTCGAGCTGGCTGGCCAGGCGGATCAGGAGCGCCTCCTGCCACGGGCCCGTCACGAGCTGCACGCCGACCGGGAGCGCCGGGCCCCCGTCGGGGCGGGCCTCGCCGAGCGGGAGGCTGGCCGCGGGCTGCCCGGAGACGTTGAAGGGCGCGGTGAAGATGCTCATCGAGAGCACGTCGGCCGGCATGTCCTCGGGGTGGGCGTGCACCTGCTCGAGGATGGACCCGGCCTCCGGCGGCAGGATGGCCGTGGTGGGCGTGACCAGCACGTCGAGGTCCCGGCCCCACCGCGCCACGGTCCGCCGGGACAGGCGCTGGAGCGTCCCGAGGGCGCGGACCAGCTCCACGCTGTCCACGGCCCGCCCGGCCCGGAGGCCGGCGCGGTTGTGCGGCTCCAGGCGCTCGACGTCCAGCCCGTCGTAGTCGCCGAAGCCGGCGTGCATCACGGCGAGGAACGGCTCGAGCACCTCGGGGGGGAACAGCTCGAAGCCCGCCTCCTCCACGTGGTGGCCCAGGTCCTCCAGGGCCCGCCCGGCGTCCCGCACCGCCTGCGCGGCGGCGTGGTCCACGGGCACGCCGAACGGTGCCTGCGCCATGAGCGCCACGCGGAGGCGCCCGGGATCGGCGCCGACCTCCGCCGCGAACGGACGGTCCGGCGGCGCGGCGGTGTGCCAGGCGAGCGGGTCGGGCCCGCAGATCTCGTCGAGCACGGCGGCGGCGTCCTCGACGGTCCGGGTCACCACGCCCTCCACGGACGCCCCCAACCAGCCGGGCACCTCCGCCGGCACGCGGTCGCGGGCGGCCTTCAGGCCCACCAGCCCGGTGCAGGCGGCGGGGATCCGGATCGACCCGCCGCCGTCGTTGCCGTGCGCGGCGGGCGCGAGCCCGGAGGAGACCGCCGCGCCGGCGCCGCCGCTCGACCCGCCGGCCGACCGGTTGAGGTCCCAGGGGGTGCGGGCGGGCGGGCCGATCTCGCCCTCGGTGTAACACGGCAAGCCGAACTCGGGCGCCGCGGTCTTCCCGATGATGACCGCGCCCGCCGCCCTGATCTTGCTGGTCACGTTGTCGTCCTGCGGGGCGATGTTGTCGGCGAACACCACCGAGCCGAACGTCTGGCGCACCCCGGCCACCATGTTCAGGTCCTTGATCGGGATCGGCACGCCGGTCAGCGGCGGCAGCGGCGCGGGATCCGCGGCGCCGATGACCGCCTTCTCCGCCGTCCTGGCC
>JBOGGH010000560.1:0-2396 GCA_050743905.1 Acidimicrobiales bacterium | reverse complement strand
GGCCGCACCCGTGTGCCCGCCCGCGCCCGCACCCGTGGCCGCGCTCATGCCCGCAGCGGGAGGTCCACGGTGACCACCGTGGGCCCCCCGTCCGGGCTCACGATGGCGAGCTGGCCGTCCACGGCGCGCACCCGCTCGGTGAGGCCGGTCAGCCCGCTGGACGACGAGCCGAAGAGGGAGGGCCGGGCGCCGCCCACGCCGTCGTCCCGCACCACCAGCCGCAGCCACTGCCCGTGCTGGGTGCACGTCACCGATGCCCGGGAGGCCCGCCCGTGCTGGGCCACGTTGGCCAGCAGCTCGGCCGCGCAGAAGTAGGCGATGGCCTCGATGGCCGGCGTGGGGCGGTCCCCGAGGGTGACGGCCAGTTCGGTGGGCACCGGGCTCCTGGACGCCAGCGTGGCCAAGGCGCCCTCCAGCCCGGTGTCGAGCGAGGGAGGGTGGATCCCCCGGGCGAGATCGCGGAGGTCCACGATCGCCTCCTTGGCGCCGCGGTGGGCGTCGTCCACCAGCCGGCGGATCTGGTCCAGGTCGGGCTGCCCGCGGTCGGCGAGCTTCTCCTTGGCCTGGCCGAGCCGCATGGCCACGGCCACGAGCTGGGCCTGGGTGCCGTCGTGCAGGTCCCGCTCGATGCGCCGAAGGGTGGCGGCGGACTCGTCCACGGTCTGGGTGCGGGCGTGCTCCAGGAGGCGGAGGCGCTGGGCGACCGGGTCCGGCGAGAGCAGGATCTGCATCAGGCGCCGGTCCACCGCCACCACCAGCCGCATGGGCCACGGCGCGAGCAGCACCAGCAGGAGGCCGCTGACCACGATGGCCAGTCCGTGGGCGAAGCCGCCCGAGCCCACCGAGAGGTAGCCGGGCGGGAAGACGGCGCGGACGAGGCCGAACTCCTTGGGCTGCGAGCCGCCGGCGCCCCACAGCGGGTAGGCCACGCAGAGGACGGCGTCCACCCAGACGCTGAGCGCGAACCACCCGCCGGCGATCACCAGCGGGAGCTTGAGCACGGCGTAGGCCGCGGCGCGCCAGGCCACGCGGTCCCGGAACGCCGACTGCAGCCAGCCGAGGAACCCGGGCCGGGCGGCGAAGGGGGCGGGCTCCTCGATCCGCTCGCCGAGGAGGCCCCGGGCGAGCGCCCGGTGGAGGCCGCCCACGCCCCGGGCCGCCCGGAGCGAGGCGGCCATCACGACGGCGCCCACGAAGGTGACGAACAGGAGCACGCCGAGCGCCATGCCGGCGCCCACGAGGCCCAGGCCCACGAACCCAAGGAAGCCGCTGACCAGGAAGAACCCCAGTTCGTTCCAGGTCCGCCGCTGGAACGGCTCGCGCCAGGCGGCCCGGGCCAGGCGGCGCGCCTCCACGGCCCACCGGTCGGGGAGGGCGATCACCCTGTCCTTGCCGCCGAAGCGGAGCTGCACGCGCACCCCCGGGCCCTCCGGGCCGTCCGTCTCCTGCTGCATCACTCCTGCTGCATCATGCGTCACGGCGGGCCAGCAGCGCCGCCGCCACGCCCAGGGCCGCTGCGGCATAGAGGGCCATCAGGAGGAACCCGGCCCACGGCGGCACCTGGCCCGGCGAGAGGTGGACGGCGGCCACCGAGCTCGCGAGCATCGGCACCGGCGTGAAGCGCTCCGGGTGGTCGGGGATCCGCTGGAGGACGAGCGGCAGCAGGAACGTCACGCCCACGTAGGCGGCGAGGGCGCCGGCGGTGTGCCGCAGGACCACCCCCAGCCCCAGGGCGAGGAGCCCGAGCAGGGCCAGGAACGCGCCGGAGAGGAGCACCGCCCGGAGCACGCCCGGCTGGCCCAGGCCGGCGGTGGGCGCACCCTGGCCGGCCAGCACCGCCTGGCCCACGCCGAAGCAGGCCAGGGTGAGCACCTCGCCGACCGCCAGGGCGGCCGCGCCCACCACGGCGACCTTGCCGGCGAGGAGGAGGGGTCGCCTGGGGGTGGCGGCCAGCGACGACCGGATGGTCCCGGAGGCGTACTCGCCGGTGACGGCCAGCGCGCCCAGGACCCCGATGGCGAGGACGGCCACGAGCAGGCCGGCGAGCGACTCGTTGGTGGGGTCGAACCCGCGGTACCAGGCACGGGGGTGATGGCCCACGCCGGCGGTCGTCAGTACCGTGACCACCACCGAGCCCGCCACCGTGACGAGCAGCGTCCAGAAGGTGGAGCGGAGCGTGACGAGCTTCAGCAGCTCGGCCCGGGCCACCTGGCGGAAGCCGTAGCCGGGGCCGGTGGCGGGCCCGGTGCCGGGCCCGGTGTCGGGGCCGGGGCCGGCGGGGCTGCCGGCGGCGAGGGGCAGGGTGCTGGTCACAGCCGGCCCCCCTCCCGGTCGGCCGGCACCGTGGCGGGGACGGCGGCGGCCCGGGCGGCGTCGGCGGCGTCGGCGGCGTCGGC
>JBOGGH010000559.1:0-2398 GCA_050743905.1 Acidimicrobiales bacterium | reverse complement strand
GGGAAGGGACGGCGACCGGGCCGGGCCGGTGCGGCGGGGTCAGGCGCGGTGCGGGGTCAGGCCGCCGGCCCGTTGGCGAGCGTCACTGTGGCCGAGTGCTGCTGGCCGGAGGCGTCCACCCAGACCACCTTCACGTGGTCCCCGGGGTGGTAGCCGCCGATGGCGGCGGTGAGGGATGTGGACGATGTGACGGCGGTGCCGCCGAATGTGGTGATCACGTCGCCCCGGCCGAGACCGGCGGTTGTGGCGGGCGTCCCGGGGACCACGCCGGCCACGTCCGCCCCGGTGGGCGCCGTGCCACTGCCGCCCGCTGTGACCGAGCCGCCTGTGGCGCCGGATGTCCGTGTGGTGAAGAACCCTGTGCCGAAGAAGCTTGTGCTGCCGCGCCCGCTGCCTGTGCCCGTTGTCAGGCCGGTTGTGCCGGACGACGAGCTCGGCGAGACCTCCACGCCCAGGAAGCCGGTTGTGCCGATGTGGACGGTGGAGGAGCCGTTGCCCGCCTCGATCTTCTTGGCAAGTGTGACGGCCTGGTCGATCGGGATGGAGTAGCCCTGGTTGCCGCTCGTCGTGGCTGTTGTTGTTGTCTGGTAGGCGAAGGCGCCCGACCGGCCGGAGTACTCCGAGGCGGCGGTGTCCATGCCCACCACCTGGCCCGAGGTGGTCACCAGCGGGCCGCCGGAGTCGCCCGGCTCGATGCCGCAGTTGGTCTCGATCAGCCCGCTCAGGTGCTCCGAGGTGCCGGAGCCCTCGTCGCTGGCGGTGATCGACTGGTTGAGCGCGGTGACCGACCCGCCCGCGGTGCTGGGCGTGCCGCCCACGCCGCCGGCGTTGCCGATGCCCACCACGCCCTCGCCCGCCGCGACCTTGGAAGAGTCGCCGATCGACACGGTCTTCAGGCCGGAGGCGTCCTTGAGCTGGATCACCGCCACGTCGTGGGTGCGGTCGTAGCCGACCACGGTCGCCTGGTACGTCTTGCCGTTCCCGATGTCGGTGGCGGTGATTGTTGTGGCGCCGTCGATGACGTGGTTGTTGGTGAGCACGAGGCCGTTGGCGGTGAGCACCATGCCCGTGCCGGCCGCCGCCTCGTTCTCGTCCTTCAGCTTGGTGTTGATGTCCACCAGCTCGGAGTCGACGCCGGCGGCGATGGCCGCGACGTTGGACGGGCTGCCGGCGGCGGCCGACGAGCGCCCGCCCGTGCCCGAGGACCCGCTGCCCGATGTGCCCCCCGATGTCCCGCCCGGTGTGCCCCCGGATGTCGAACCGGGTGTCAGGCTCCCGCCGAACGGTGTCAGCCCGGACGAGCCGGAGCCGGGGGTCTGGCTGCCGGCCTGGGCGGAGGGGGAGCCGCCGCCGCGGACGGCGTAGCCGACCCCGGTGCCCAGGAGCAGGACGACTGCGGCCACGACCACGCCGAGGGCCACCAGGCGGCTGCGGCGCATGGGACGGGGCGACCGGGGCGGCGTGGGCGTCCAGCCGGTGCCCGTGGGGATCCACCCGCCACTCGGCGGCGCCCACCCGGCGCCGGGGGGCATCCAGTGGCCGGACTGGGCCTGCCACCCTCCGGCGGGCGCGGCCTGCCAGCCGCCGCCTGCGGGCTGGTGCTGCCAGCCACCGCCAGGAGCAGCGGCCGGGTCCTGCCAGCCGGTCCCGGGTGGCGACCACGCCGGTCCGGTCCCGGTGCCGGCCGGAGCGGGCTCGCCACCGGCCGGTGCCCCGGGCCAGGTGGGGTCCGGGGCCGGGGTGCCGCCGGCGATGCCGGGCCACGTGGGGGCTGTGGCGGGGCCGGGCTCCGGACGCCAAGCGCCGCCGCCGCTTGGTGGGACCTCGAAGGCGCCGCGGGGCTCGGTGCCCCCGCTCGGGCCGTGAGCCTCCTGCTCGGGGGGTCGGTCGTTGGCGTCGGTCATGGTCCCTCCTTCACGGGGCCTGGCGTGCGGGGGAGCGTCGTCCCTGGTCCCAGTAGACCTGGGCTACCTAAGAAACGGCTCAACTCGGCCTATGAGCCCGGTAATTTCGCCGGGACGACGCACCGGGCACGCTGCGACCCCTCCGGGCGGACCTCGCCGGACCCCCGGCCGGACTGACCCGCCCGGCGGGCCCCGCCACGCCAGGATAGTGGGTCAGCCCCGGCGCCCCGCTGCCTCCACCAGGGCGGCCACCGCCACGGTCACGGCCTTGGCCATGGGCACGTGCAGGAACTCGTTCGGCCCGTGGGCGTTGCTGCCCGGGCCGAGCACCCCGGTGGCCACGAGCTGGATCCCGGGGAACCGCTCGGCCAGGGCGGGGAGGAACGGGATGGTGCCGCCCTCGCCGTAGGTGGCGGCCGGCCGGCCGAAGCACGCCGTGGAGGCGTCACGGAGCGCCCGGTCCACCCAGGGCTCGGGGTCCGGCGCCACCCAGC
>JBOGGH010000558.1:0-2400 GCA_050743905.1 Acidimicrobiales bacterium | reverse complement strand
AGTGATGCACCTGGTCACTTTTGACCCCCACAAGGGCCCCAATGCTCGGCATCGCTACTTCCGAGGGACCGAAATCAGCGACCGAGCGGCTCGCGCACTCGGTTCATAGCATCAGGCCTCGACCGAAATGGGGGGCGTGAAGAGGCTGGGCTACGGAACGGAGATCAAGGGGATGAACCATCTCACTTCGGCGGACTACTGGGAAAGGCGGTTCCAGAGGAGAGATGCCCGACGGACACGAGGGAAATCACGTTCCCAACGGCGCTCATGGAACCATCCGATCGCGATCGCGGTCCACGGGGTGCCCAGCGGCACTCACGGTGACGCGACGCGCAGTGCGCCTGTCGTCAGGTATGCGGCGGGCGCAGCGGAGCAGCCCGGTCCGGGCCCAACAGATGGAGCGTCCCGTGGTAGAGCACCCACGGAACGACATCGGGCAGCCGATGCAGCTTGCCGGCTTCGACGTAACACAGCGTAAGCTGGGCGACCAGGTTGGACACGACGCTCTCCTGCGCCTCTCGGGGGACGGGCGGGAGGTTCTGCTGCACCTCCTCGGTAAGGTAGATGTCCTTGGCATCCGCGATCAGGCGGAGCATGGCCGTGTTGCCCTCCTGGACGTTGCGGTATTCGAGAAGGAACTGGACCAGGAGTGGGTGGGTCACCAGCTCGCCGATCGCGGCCTCCAGTGCCGCCCGCACTCGTGTCTCCCACGGTCCGCTCGCGGCCTGCGCCGCCCCCCTTGCCCGCTCGGTCACCTGCTTGCCGAAGGTGTCGAACACCATGAGGTAGCAGTCGTGCTTGCTCCCGAAGCCCTCGTAGAATCGGCGGTTGGACACGCCGGAGCGCCGGCAGACGTCGTCGACGTGGGTGCGGCGGTAGCCGAGCCGCGCGACGCACTCGATGAAGGTAACGAGCAGGTGCTCGCGCGCGGCAGCCCGGCTGGTACTCTCCGATGACTCACCCACGACGCCCGGACCGCCGCTGGTCGACGCCGATCCATCCGGCGCCCGACGGCGCCCAGGGTCGCCGTGTTCTCGCTCGTCGTCCATCGGATCACCCCTGGGTTGTCGTAGCCCTGCTGGCCACCTTTGCGATCCGCCGGTCGCCGTCACGTCACGGTGCCTCCGCCGTGCATGAAAAAACGTACCGGCCTGTCGAGTTGCCGACGGCGGTCGTGACCCCGCAGTTCCCCCGCCGGCTTTCTCGATTGGTAGAACAGCGTCGACCGCCGTCCGGCGCAAATCTGAGGTTTCTCGCGACGCGGTTGATAAAGGTGCCGGCCGAGGCGTCCACCCGGGTGGTCGGGTCGGGCTGGGACATCGGGGTAACCGAGCATTCGCGCTGGCTCCTCTGCTCTGGACTCGTCGGGTGACCTCCACCCGACGTCTCCCCACCCCCCGCAGACGGAGCCGCCGCGACCGCTACCCAATCTCTATATACTCCCCCGTCCCACGACGTGTCAAACGATCGTTCGTTGGGAGTGTCGTCCGCGCCTTCCGCCCCACGGTTCCGTTCATCCGGCGCGTCGTGGACGGCCACCGTGAGCGGGATCGGTGCCGCTGTTGAGCAGAGCAACCAGGCGCTGGCGGGCTCGGTCTCGGCGCATCTTCGTCCGAGCCTCCTCCCGGCCGTCGTGTGGGTGCGGCGTCCGGAAGACTGCACAGGATCGCATTGCGATCGGCATCGCTCAAAGCTGAGACACCGTCGGTGAGGGCACCGAACCGGAGCCTGGTGGCTTCGACTGGCTCGGCGGACCGAGGGAGTGACATCTAGGCATCAAAGCGCTTGATGCTATGATGTCAGCATGCGGACGACCCTGACCCTCGACCCCGACACCGAGGCGCTCCTCCGCCGGCTCGAGCAAGAACGGGGCATGAGCCGGAAGGAGGCGGTCAACTACGCCATCCGGGCTGGCCTCGCCCCCCGTGGCCGGGAGGGGTTCCGCACGCCGACGGCCTCGATGGGCCAGCCGGTCGTACCGCTCGACAAGGCGCTCCGGCTCGCCGGCGACCTGGAGGACGAGCTACTGCTCGACCGCCTGGCGGTCGGCACGTAGTGCAGGTGGTCGACGCCAACGTCCTCCTCTACGCCGTCAACGAGGACGCCGCGCAGCACCACCGGGCCAGGGGGTGGCTGGACGGCGCGCTCAACGGCAGCGAGACCGTCGGGTTCGCGTGGATCGTCCTGCTGGCGTTCCTCCGCCTCGCCACGCGTCCGGGCCTGTTCCCGCGTCCCCTGTCCGTCGAGGCGGCCACGGACACGCTCGACCTGTGGCTGGCCCAACCGCCGGCCGTGCTCCTGGAACCGACCCGCCGTCACCCGACGGTGCTCCGAGACCTGCTGACGCGGGTGGGTACCGGCGGGAACCTGGTCAACGACGCCCATCTGGCCGCCCTCGCC
>JBOGGH010000557.1:0-2404 GCA_050743905.1 Acidimicrobiales bacterium | reverse complement strand
CCTTCGGCCGTCCCCTCGTTGCCATGTCGCCTCCCATCGTCGCAGGAACGATGGGGGGAACGCGCGGGCGAGCAGGAAATTCCCGGATCGGAGATATTTCTTGCGAATCTCTGGCTCAGGACACTAGATCCACCTTCCCGGACGGGGCCTGGCCGCCTGTCCCGCCCGGCAGCGGAGCCGTAGCGTGGGGCTCGTGCGGCACGTGTGGCGCCGGCGCCTCGCCGTCGTGGCGCTCGTGGTGGTGGCGGCCTGCGGGTTGTTGTCGGTGCCGGTGGTGCCCGGCCACGCCCAGGCCGCGCTGGCGGCGCAGTTGGCCGTCTCGGACGCGGGTGCCGCCGTGACCAGGGTCGTGCCCGCCCTCGGCTCGCACCCGGCGGGGGCCTGTGCCGGCCTCGAGGCGGACTTCGAGGTGGGGAACGACGTGTTCAAGGGGGACGAGCTGGGCATGTACGCCAGCGTCTGGCCGAGCGTCCAGGCACTGGACGCGCTCGCCGTGACCTCGCTGCTCCCGGGGGAGGAGCAGTGTCGGCGCGACTTCACGGAGAACCTCGCCGCCATCGACGTCACCTACTGGGACCACTACCTGCCGGGCTTCCCCCCCGGGTACGACCAGGGCCCTCGCGCCCTCCACGTGGACTCGGACCTGCCGAGGGTGGACGACAGCCTCTGGATGGGCCTCGCCCTGACGTGGGGCTACGGGCGCTCGGGCAGCCCGACACTGCTCCGGCGGGCCGAGGACGTCTTCGCGCTGGCCCGGCGCGACTGGGACCCCCGGCACGGCGGCGTCTACTGGGAGGAGCACGCTCCGGGCGCCACGGACGAGGCGAAGTCCGTGGTGTCCAACGCCCCGGCCGTGATCCTGGGCGTCCAGCTCTACCAGCGGACCCACCGCCGCACGTACCTCACGTGGAGCGAGCGGATCTTCGACTGGCTCCGCGCCCACCTCGTCAACCCGGCGACCGGCCTGTACGAGGACAGCGTGGACGACGCCACCCGCCCGGCCACGGTGGGCGCCACCACGTACACGTACAACCAGGGCGTGATGGTGGGTGCCATGGTGGCGCTCTCCCGCGTGGACCCCGCCCGCTACCCGCTCGCCGACGCCGTGCGGCTGGCCGTCAGGGCGATGGCCTACTTCGCCGGGCACGGCACCTACGGCCAGCCGGCGTTCGACGTGGTCTGGGCCGAGAACGTGCTCGGGCTGGCGGGGCGCTACGGCAACGCGGCGTTCGCCGCCCGCGCCCGTCGTTCCGTCCGGCTGGCGGTCCGGGCGTCGCCGCCACGCCCGGGCGACCTGCTGGACCAGGGCAGCGAGCTGGCCCTGGGCGCCCTCACCCGGCTGGACCGGCCGGACCGGCCGGACCGGCGGGCCTGGGAGGAGCTCCCCTTCGCTCCCTGACCGCCGCCGGGTGGCGGACGGCGGGCGGCCACGGGGGTTGAGCGGCCTCCGGGTGTACCTAGGTACACCCGGAGACGCCGGGTAGCCGTATTCCCCCCGCCGCCGCTTCTCGGTACCGTCCAATCGGTGACGGCGGCGACGCGTGCGCGTCGGCCGGGCCGGCAGCGGACGAGCCGACGGAGGAGGAGCATGGACCACATGGCGCAGTTCGACCGGCGCTTCTCGACGGTGCGCGGAGCCGTCACGGCCGCCACCATCAACGGGCTGGCTCGCTGGACGCCGTACGTGGAGAGCGAGATCCGGGGCCTGCGACAGCTCGTGCGCCCGGGCGACGTCTGCGTGGACGTGGGGGCGGCCGCCGGCCTCTACACCGCGGTGCTGTCGGTCCTGGCCGGGCCCCACGGGCGGGTGCACAGCGTGGAGCCCCTGCCCTTCGCCAACGTCCACCTGGCCCAGCTCGTGCGCCCCCGGCAGGCCGCCAACGTGCGCCGCCACCCGGTGGCGCTCGCGGCGCTGCCCGGCGTCGACCTCTTGCACGTGCCGGTGGGGCGGCACGGCCTGGTGACGGGCCGGTCGTTCCTCGACCGGTCGGCCGCGGGGCCGGACCCCAACGCGGAGTTCGTGGACCAGGTGGCGGTGGCCGTCACCGTCGACACGCTGGACGCGTTGTGCGTCCGGGAGGGGATCGACCGGCTCGGTTTCGTGAAGATCGACGTCGAGGGCGCAGAGCTCCAGGTGCTCGAGGGCGGGCGGCAGGCCATCGCCGACTCCCGCCCGGTGGTGCTGGTGGAGATCGAGGCCCGGCACACCGCCCGGTACGAGCGCACCCCGGACGAGGTCGCCGCCTGGCTGCTCGACCGGGGCTACACGATGCACGTCTGGCGGCGCGGCTGGCTCCCGGCCCGGTCGATCGACCCCGGCACCCGCAACTACCTGTTCCGGCCCCGGCGCCGGGAGCGCCGTGCGGCCGAGCGACACCGAGAACGGCTCGACCTGGTCCCGGCG